>JAIESH010000125.1 GCA_019746175.1 Candidatus Altimarinota bacterium | reverse complement strand
TTCTGTATCAAACCATTCAATATGAACTATATTTCCATTTGAAGAATCTGTAATGGTTACAATACTTCATTCTCTTCTGTATGTTCCAAGTTCACCGAGATGATGTGCATGGTGATATCCAAATTCAATGAGTTTTTCTATCACAGTTTCAATAGTAATTGCTTCGCCACGATGAATGGAATAGAGTGAATGTTTTTTGAGATAGTCGATGCTTCCATCGGTTTCAAGTAGGGAAGCTCTGATACAAAAAATCCCTTCTTTGGACTCTTGCATCATCCAAAAATCTCATATATTTCTGACTTCTTGTACAGATCTCCCAAGTATGACCTTTGCAAAAGATTGCATTAAAGAAATATCAGTTTCATTATCGGTTATGATAATGTGTTTTGAGATATCCATTTGTTTGTCAAAAAGACTCTTCAATATGAAGAGTCGAGCAGTCGAGCAACTTGAGTGAGAAAAAGTAAGCATGGACACAGGAGATTCAATTATAGAGATAAGTAATAAAGATTTATACTTTCATAATTTCTACTTCTTTTACCTTGAGCATTTCTTCAATTTCTTTGATTCATTTATCAATATCTTTTTGCAGACTTGCTTCATACGTCTTTGCTTCATCTTCACTGATTTCTTTATCAGCCTTTGATTTATCAATTTTTTTCTTGAAGTCTTGACGAATATTTCTGATTCCAACTTTTCCTTCTTCCGCGAGTCGACTAGCTATCTTTACAAGATCACGACGACGTTCTTCTGTAAGAGGTGGGATTTTTATCATAAGTGACTCACCATTATTAGATGGATTAAGTCCTATTTTTGCGTCACTGATACCTTTTTCGATATCTTTTATAAGTGCTTTATCCCATGGTTGAATTACTATAGTGCTCGCATCCATGATCGATACGGCTGCAATATTTTTGAGTGGTCAGAGTGATCCATATGCCATTACATAGACATCTTCTACGATTGCAGGATTGGCCCGCCCAGCCTGAAGCTTAGAAAGCTCAGACTTCATATGATTTGTGGCTTTGCTGAGCTCTTGTTGTAGATTTGATAACATTATGATAAATATAATTATAAGATAAATGTATAAATATTGTAGTCAAAAATATTGTTTTCACAAAATCTTTTTTGACAAATGCACAGGGAATTATACAATGGTTTCTGACAAGTTTTTTACATCCTAATTAATCTCCTCCATATGCAAAAGATTCTTTCGCTACTTTTTGTCGCAACTCTTGCAACCCCTCTCGCATTTTCAGCTACTGGTGATACTCCAGTTACTACAAGTACGAATTTAGGAAATAATACGAATACAACAAACAACACAACAGCAGTTACTACAGCCACTGTAAATCCAGTTACTACTACAGCGGCCACTAGTACAGCATCTCCAATGCCAACAGCAGTTCCCACTAATGCGGCTTCCGCAATTCCAGCCACAACATCATCATCTGCTATTAACTCAACACTTGGTGAAAATAAAACAGTAAGCTGTTCATCAAATGCAGCATTCGGTGCTAATAGCTGTGATCAGTGTTTTGATGGAGGAACGGTTACAGTTGGTAAAAAACTTACAGGACTCTTCGATACTTGGACAAATAATACTACAGGACTTATGATTGCTTACCAAAATGAGCAAAAAACACCAAATATTATTGCATTTGGATCAACTAAATGGACAGCTTCAAATCCTGATGAATCAAAACTTTGGATAAATAGTAGTGATATCATCTGGACACCAACTCAATCTGGTGCTACAAAGCTTCAATATATTCTTGGTTCTGGTCAAAAAGTAAAATTTTATGAAACTGATCTTGCTGCAGGATATTCACTTGAGAAAACAGATCGTAAAAATGGTGAACTTGTAGGTATGATCAAATATCCAACAGTATTCCATGTAGTTGATGCAGTAGGGAACGAAGGTGCTGCTAAAACTCATAACGAATGTGTATCATACACACTTTCTGCTCCAGTGGTAGCAGTGGCTCCAACTCCAACTGTAAAACCTACAACTCCAATTACTCCTGCAATTACTAAGACTGAAACGGGTCCTGCTGAAACAATTATTCTTATAATTGCTGCATTCTTCATTGCATTCGGACTTATGTTCTCTCTTCGCAAAAGAATCTAATAGAAAATAATTTCAAAAATCCTGAGGCTTCTCAGGATTTTTTTTGCATTTTTGCAGTTCTTGCATAGAATCCCGATTCTATTTATCTGAGTTTTATATAATCTATGCTCCCTTCACTTTTGACATCTCGTTTAAAAACCATACTTTGAAATGACTATGATATGGTTATTGATTCTTTTGCAAAAAATCGCAAATGATCATTTCGTATCAATACACTCAAAACTACAGGAGAAGATGTATTAGAAGAATTTAGAGAAAAGGGAATTATTATAGAAGCATTTGAATGAATGAACTGAGTGTATATATTCGATCGGGTGCATGAATATGCAATCAAATGAAGTAATTCGTTTTATGCTGGAAAGATCTATCTCCAATCGATAGCTTCTATGCTGCCAGTTCTAGTTCTCGATCCTGAGTCATGAGATACTATTGTTGATGTATGTGCAGCACCTGGATCAAAGACAACACAACTCGCTATGCTCATGAAGAATCAATGACATATTTTTGCTATTGAACAGAATCAAATTCGCTATGATAAATTACTCCATAATTGTGCACTACAATGAGCGAGTATTGTAGAATGAGTCAAGATGGATGCAAGGCATTGGCTTTCCAATACTTCTGGAAGTGTCGTTATCGAAAATAATGCATCAGAGATTGAATTTGACTCAGTGCTTCTCGATGCTCCTTGCTCAGCTGAAGGCCGTATAGCACTGGATAATGAGAAAACCTATGGCTTCTGGACTCTTACCAACATTCAGAAAAAAGCCGAATTACAATCAGAATTACTTCATCAAGCCTTTGATAGATTGGCAACTGGTGGTGTGCTTGTATATTCTACCTGTACGCTTGCTCCAGAAGAAAACGAAGGAGTAGTAACAAGCTTACTCGTAGCTCATAAAAATGCTGTACTTGAACCGATTGATATAGGCCTTAGTCATAAATCATGGTGGAAGCAATGATTGGCACAGTTTGGTAAAAATACAACGTATGACGAGGTACTCGCAAATACTGTTCGAATACTTCCGAGCGAAGATACTGAAGGATTCTATATGGCAAAAATCAGAAAAATATAATCTATTTTCTTCCAAAATCAGCCTTGATTTCACCCCATATTTTAGTCTCCCACTTGAGTATGGGGTTTTTGATTTCATTTTTTTTAAGCCACAATACTGCCTGATCTACGAGTAGAAATAATTCAATATTTGCTTGAGTTCGAGGTTGCTTGGTTCGAGCATTTTTAGCCTTTACCCATGATATTGCCGTTTGGCTATCAGTATAGATAGGAAGATCGAGATTATTTTCTTGGCAATATCTCAGTGCATGAATAATCCCAAGGAATTCCACAATATTGTTGGTTCCATCGGCATATGGTCAACCTGAAAATATTTTCTCTTCAGTATCCGTCATAACTCATTGATATTCGCACCATCCTGTAACAGTGTTCCATGCGCCATCTACGGATATGCTTTTTTGGATTGGTGTACCGTATTTTTTGATATCTGATGGAGTTGGTTCAGTTGATTTTTGTGTATTTCCAATGTAGTCACTTGAGGATCGTCTGAGTGCTACTTTGCATTCTTCATGACTAGCAAAAGATTTATATTGTGCTCATACAAATCCTTCTACTGATTTTTTGCATTCTTCCCAATTTTCAAATATTCCTGGAGTTCGTCCAGCCCATACGGCATAGTATTTTTGTTTTGGCATAGGTTTTTATAAAAAATAATTCCAATCTTCTTTTCTGATAGCCTCAGCCCGAACTCGTTCATCGTATCATTTTTCTATTATTTTCTCTCGTATTTCATCAGTTGAATATAGACTTCATTTGATGTTTGAAAGAAGTGTTTTTCTAGGATGAGCAAAGGCTACTTTCCAGAGGTGTATGAGTTTATCTTCTTTTTCGGAGTCTCGTTCTTTTTTACACTGAAATTTGAGAACAATTGAGTCTATCTTTGGTGGAGGATTGAAACTAGTATTAGGGACAATTCTGATTATCTCTATATCATGACAAGCTTGTTCCATACAAAGAGACAAGAATGAATGATGGATTTTTTTATTTCTTCATTCCATGATTTTTTCTCAGACTTCTTTTTGCATCATGATCACCATCTCATCTGGTTTATGCTCTATTTTATAGAGAAAATGGAATAAAATAGGACTGGTAATATAATATGGAATATTCGCAATAACTGAATATTGTTCATAAGTTGGATAAAACTCCAGTACATCTTGATGATGAATAATAATACTCGTATTCTTGTATTTATCATTCAAAATCTTGATCATATCAGTATCCAACTCGATGAGATCCAAGGATTCTGGAGATGCATCTATAATATAATCCGTAAGTGCTCCATATCCCGGTCATACTTCAATGATTTTTTTGCTTTGTATTGATAGTGATCCTGCTATGTCAGCAAGAGCCACTTCATCAATAAGAAAATTTTGCCCGAGTGATTTTTTTGCTTTAATTTTTTCCATTATTAGTTCGATTCTTTAGTATAGGCAGTCATTTTTGATACAGCGCGAGAGAGTATTTTTTGATATCCATGAAAATTTCAGAGAACTCGTCCGTAAGCTCATTTTACGGTGGTAGCCCATTTATCAGTACTATTTTTTTGGTTTTTTGAGATACCATCAGACATAAAAATAGTTTGCAAATAATACCAACCTTGTACTTTTTTTCTGGCAAGATCAGTACAAAGTGCCTGAGGATATGTATTGGTGGTAGTGATGATTGGCTCTTTGGGGTCTGCATTAAGTAGTGTCTCGAGTGTACCAAAATTACAGATATTTTTGTATATATTTGCAATTTTATCTGTACATCCACGTATGGTTTCTGTCCATTTTCCTGGATCAGCTTCTCGTTTTTTTTGAAGATTTACCATATATTTTTTTATATCAGTATCAATTTTGTTGAAACTGATATTGGCGGCAATCAGATATGAGAGAGTTTCTCCTGTAATCTGCTGATTATTAGCATCAAAATAATTTCCCTGAGGACACACAAATTCTGTTATGCTATTCGGATTACCTTTTTCTCTGGCTTGTACACATTGTTTTGCAGCACTTTTGAGAGTTTCAGAATCTGGTAATTCAGCCTTGATATCTTCACATCATTCAGCAAAACTATATTCCGTAGAAATGGAATATATAAAAAGTGCTATTATGATATATAGTATACGAGACATGATTAGATTTAAATATTAATGATCATGATGTTCATCATTCGTAGCATTATTTTTATCTCGGAGCTTCTTGACTCCGTAGAGTGAAGCAATAATTCCACCAAGTATCATACCAGTAACTACAGTATCCATGGTTTTGATACCTTTTTTAGCAACATTATCAGTTGTTTCTTCGGTGGTGGGGGTTTGTTTTTTTTTGAAAGGGAACATTGTGTGGTGGTGAAAATTAATTTCCTACTTTAATAGTTTTAGATATAAGTGTAAGTTTTGGGATAGTAATAATAATGACATTGTGTTCAACAGTTGCTTTGATCTCGTCAAATCCAAGGTTTTCAGGAAGAATAATGGACCGTGAAAAGGCTCCATAAAAACATTCTTCAACAAGCATTCTGCGAGCATCAAGATAAATTGGGAATTCTTTTCTATTTCCAGAAATCGTGAGAATATTGCGAGAAAGGCCGATATCTATATCGGCTGGGTTTACTCAAGCAATTGGAGCAATAATCACAATAGAATTAGTGGCATCGAGGATATCGACGGCAATCTGTCCAACATCAGTTTCATGATCAGTACCATCGTGAATATCTACATCGATATGATGATGATCATCGTGGTGAGTTTTTGTACTATGGTCATCATGATTATGAGTGTCTGTTTCATGATGTTCTGCATGGTCATCATGATTATGTCATTTGTGGTCTGATTTTTCAGTATCAGTAACTCCGTAAATTTTGAACATTTTTATTGAAAAAAGATGCCAATATCTTATTGATAATCAGAGAGTTTGCAACTTTTTATCTCTTTATAGCTATGATTTTTGCGTAGGCTTTCATGATGTCTTCATTTGAAATTTTTCGTTTATCTCCTTTATATGTTTGTTCCAATTTTTTTAATGATTCCCCAAGTCATCCAAGATGATTAGGATGTATAGTAATAGCTCAATGGTGATATTCTTGTAGGGAAGTAATATTTGATATGAGTAGCGGAATCTTATGGCTTCTTGCAAGTTCTATTCGCGGACCACTAGCATAGTATGCACCTATATATACCCAACCACTAGCATGAGTATAGAGAGATTCTCGACTTTCTGTGTCAGGTGTACCAATAATTCTGACTGATCCAGTGAGACTCATCTTCTGTATAAGATCACTGGTTCTATGAAGTTCTACAGAAGTTGCTTCACCCATAAGTATTAGAAGATGTTTTCATCCAAGTGCTTGATATGATTGATATCAATGAAGCAATCCATATATATTTGCTTCACTCCCATAACTACCATCATAGAGCCAGTAAGGACCAGATATAGAAAGTTGATTCAATATATATCTATCTCATTTTCCAGCATTCATGGTAATATATGGAATGATTTCTATTTTATTTTCGGGTATATGAAGCATATCGACAGCTTCTTGTCAGACTACCAAAGATGGCACAATAATAGTTCATGAATTACGTACATTTCATCTGAAATGTTTCTTAAAAATATTATGAAACCAAGAAGATTCTACCTTGGGGTAGAGGGTATTTGCATGATCAAAAATATGTGAAATGGTTTCTATTTTACTATCATATGGTGCATAACTAGAAAAGTTAATACACCGAAAAATCTCATGTTTATGTTGAGTGATGAGAGATTTTTTGATGCCATGCCAAGGCGATTTTACTATAATAGATTTACCATTTTCAGGACAATTTTGATGTGCAAAATGTATATAACTAATAGTATCATCGGAATGAATACTTTTCCATAAATCAACCCAATTACTGGCGTATCTTGTAATAATGGAATCAACAGAAGAGGATGAGCGAATATCTACAATAAGATGCATACTGGCATTATGAGAATATTGCAAAAAATGTCTAGTTAATCAGGAAAAATGATTTTGTTTTTTATTAAAAGTATGTATGATAATTTTTAATTATTAATCGAATTATTTTTTATGTTAAATTTTCTTTCTAAAAATACAGAAAATGGTCGAATTGAACTACTAATTGATACGAGTATTTTCTCAAAAAATATTGCCATGAAGGCAGCCTATACATTTTTGGATCGAGCATACTTTTTCTTTCATATGCAATGAGAAAATCTCTTAGTTCAAGTAACTTCAAAAGATTGACAAAAGTGGGATGATGAAAAATTTACTCTTGAGTATAGTGATGAATTACTCGCATATTATCTACGTGTACAAGTAGAAAATGAAAATAAAACGGTACGCGAAACTATAGTTCGTCGAGCACTTGGTTCATATGCTGATTTGCCTAATTTTGTTTCTATTACTACCGAAGTGGAAAAAAAATGACAAATTGATTTTGATCGAGACATTGATGATATCTTGAAAGATATTGAAAATGATCCAGATCTTAAAATAGATGAAGATGAAATACAAAGAATTCTTGCAGAAATTGAATCTGAAACTCAAGCATTAAAAAAACCAAAACTAGATCTTAATAAACTTAAAGATGTTAAAAAAAACTTTCAGCCTAAATAATCAATTATACCCAGAATCCGATATTCGTAACGCTATTGATACGTTTGATGGATATTTGATTTTATGGGAAAATGGAACGCTAACTATCGAGGATGAGAATCCTCAATTTGTATTTGACGAACTCATGAACTATATTCTTTCTCTTTCACTTGAAAATTCTATATGAGCTTAACTCTCCAAAATTTAAATCAGACAAATTTATCTACAGTAGCACCTTTTTATTTTTCTCATCGAAAAAATTGAAAGTATCTTGTTACCAATGAATTTGGATACTATGTTCATCTTACGGGTGATGATTTTACATTGTTTATTCAAGGAAAGATAGAGAGTACTCATCCAAAATTTCAAGAATTATATGATAAGCTCTTTATTAAAGATGACTTATATGAAGATAAAGCCGTAATTGCTTATAATAAAAAGAATAATTTTCTTGCATATGGTCCTGGTCTTCATATGATTGTGACAACTCTTCGTTGTAATCATAAATGCAAGTATTGTCATGCGGCCGTTGCCCCTATGACTGCCAAGAATCTAGATATGACTCGAGAAACTGCCCAAAAAGTGGTAGATACGATACTCTATACTTCTGCACCTAGCCTCACTATCGAGTTCCAATGATGAGAGTCACTTGTGAACTGGGAAATAGTTCAGTTTATTGTGGAATATGCTCGAATGAAAGCAACTGCACTACAAAAAAATCTCAGTTTTGCACTTGTAACTAATCTTACTCTCATGGATGAAGATAAGCTTACTTGGCTTCTTGATAATAAAGTTGGGATTTGTACATCACTCGATGGTGATAAAGAAACACATAATTGGCAACGTACATATAATGATGGTGATTCTTTTGCTAAGGTTACTCATTGGATGAATCGTATCACAGAAGAGATGGAAAAACGATGAAGCCCCGACTACAAGATCGGTTCACTTGCCACTTGGACAAAGCCAGGACTTAAGAATTATAAAAATATAGTAGATACTTATATCGAATTGGGTCTGCCAACAATTGGTCTCAGGTGGCTTAATCCATACGGTTTTGCTGCGGCAGAGCGAGATACTCTTGAATATTCACTCGATGAGTATTTTGAGTTTTATAAAAATGCCATGGATTATATTCTTGAAAAGAATAAGCAAGGAATAATGCTACGAGAAATGCTATCAATGGTATATTTAAATAAAATACTGAATAATACAGATAGTTCATTTATGGATGTTCGTTCGCCTTCAGGAATAGCGATTGGGGGAGTTGCGTATAATTATGATGGCGCAGTATATGCATCAGATGAATCAAGAATGCTTGCCCGTATGTGAATCAAAGATTTCTTATTGACTCCTCAACTTGAGAATGGGAAGGAGACTTATATTGCTATGGCAAAAAGCCCAGTTACAAATATTGCTATTCAGTCTTCTACTCTTGATGGATTGCCAGGATATGTAGATCATGTATATAAGCCATTTTTAGGAGTAGATCTTATTTATGCCTATACGCAACACGGAAATATTTTTTCTAATTTTTCTAAGGATGATAAAACAAGAATTCAAATTGCTATGCTTGATTACTTATTTGATAAATTAGAAGATCCTGAAGTTGAAAGAATATTTCGTTCTTGGATTAAATAATTTTTTAATTTGCATTCGAATTCATTTAAATATAATTGCATTCAAATTCTAACTTTCATTACTTATGACTATTTCAGAAAATAAGAAAAACATTCCGAAGTTTAAGAAGAAACTTCAATGATTTCTTGCTGATGAGAGCTGAAAAATATCAAAAGAAGATGCATTAAAAGTGTGATTAATGGCTATGGGTATATTTACCATGACTCCCTCTAGTGTATCATGAGCGCCCATGCATGCAAACAATGATACTTGTACGGTATCAAGTTATCATTGAAGCAATGATCTTCCTTGACATGCTAATAATACAGTGTCCGGTATTAATCATTATGTTCCTGGTGTTAATACTACCGACCCAGCAGTAAATGTAAATATACCACAAGTTAACAATACTGTGAATTGACATTCTAATGTAGCTGCATCACATGTTAATCAGGGTGCATTCCATGTAAATACAGCTGCATCACATGGTAATCAAGCCGCTTCACACTATAATGCTGTGCCAACAGCGGGACATGCTAGTGGACATGGTAATGGTTATTCACATTGTAATGCTGAATTATATTGACATGGATCACATGGATCACATGGATCACATGGATCACATGGAAGCCGTTGGTAATAGTTATGTTCAGAATATAGAGCATATGCAAAATGATATAAAAAATCTGGAAGGGTTAGAAATTTTTTTGTGATATAATTGCAATGTAAGTTGTTCTTTTTGTTTTCAAGAAGAATCTAGAGCTGAGAATAAGACATATATTCCAGATTCAGCAGTATATCATCTATTAGATGAGGGTGTCACAAAATGATATCAATTTGTTATATTCTCTTGAGGTGAACCTACTTTGCATCCAAAATTAGATGCCTATATTGAATATGCGAAAAAACTATGATATTCACATATACGCGTTCATACTAATGGTCTTAGATTCCGATCATACACATATTTAGAGAGACTTTATAAACTTTGATTGACAGGGGTAACTTTGTCAGTACATGGATTAAAAATAGTTCATGATACCATTACTAAAACACCTTGAAGTTTTGATACAATCAAAAATGCGCTTGTAAATTTTCAAAGATTAAAATCACAATTTCCTCAGTTTACAGTGGATACAAATACTGTAATTTGTCCACAAAATTATATGTTTCTTCAAGGACTTATTGTATTTTTGTCATATTTTTCCATAGAAAGAGTGATGTTAACTTATCCTTATAACACTAATACAAATAATGATCGTCTCAGGCGTATAATTGTACCATATGACAAACTCGTTGTTCCAATTACTTATGTACTCGAATTGGCAAATACAAAAAATTTTAAAAATTTTGTTGTTGAAAGTATCCCATATTGCTTGATTGATAAGAAATATTGGCACTTTATCGAGAAAAATTATAGAACCACAAAAGAGGCATATTTCATCGGATGAAATATATGAAGTGATGATCAATATCTTAATGGAAAGATTAAATATGACCAATGCAAAGGGTGCTCCAAATATGATAAATGCTATTGATTTTCCCATGATTATCATATACTATACGGTATGCCTACTTTTACCCAATTAACATAGCTTTATGGAAAAACGAAAATCCTTATCAGTTGTAGTGATTATTCTATTCCTTTTAATTGGATGATTTGTACTCATACAAATGAATTATCCAGGATTGTCTGATATGAGTAATAAACTCCCTAATCCATCAGCTTCTGGTGGTAACTCTCCTGGAATTAAGCCACTCTCTCAATTATGAGACTCTACAACGAAAGTTATAGATGAATTCTATGATCCGAGTAATAAAGAGATGATTGATGCATGGGTTTCGAATACGGAAAATTGGGCAACTTCTTCACGTTGAGATATAATAGAATTTCTATCTTATTGCGAACGAATAAAATTACTTGATAAAAGTAAAGAAAAAAATCTAAAAGTATTTGAGGATATCGATCTTATCGATATTAAGGAACTTATTAAGTCAAATACTGAATTACAGGTATATGCAAAAAATAATCAGAATCTCTCAAAAAAAGGGTATGCCTATTCATGAACTTCTTATTCAACTGAATTGATTCGCAGTTTTTATGCTAAAAACCCTTCCATCTTATCTGCCGATCCATCACCATATGCTGTAAATGAAATATATTGATTCTTAAAATGAGAAATTTCAGATTCAGATTTCTATGTTATTATGGATAAGGTAATCGCATTTAATCATCAATGAAGCAAACTCTATAGTTGATTTTATAAAGAATACTATATGACAACAGGGAAAATTGTTTGTAGTGATATTCTTAGAAAATATGGAAAATGAGAAGAGAAATTTAAATATGAATAGTATTCTTATAGAGATCATCATGAGCAATCAGTGCAATAAGAGATGTCCTTATTGTGATTTGAATTTCTATAATCAATCCTTTTCTCGAACTTCACTTGATATTTTTTCTGATTTTTTGGATAAAAATCGATCAAAAGTTAAGTATTTTCATATTAATTTTTTTTGATGAGAACCACTCTTGTCATTCGATGATATTGTCTACATAGTAGAAAAACAGTCTCATTATCAAAATAAATATTCACTTTGAACTAATGGTTTGCTGTTAACAAAAAGACACTTAGATTTTTTTCGAAAAAATTCGTTTCATATTTTTCTTTCAATTGATAACATTACTGGATTTGATAAGTTCGATCTCTTGGCTTGATATGAAGATATTATTTCTATCAATTTCATCAATGACCCTGATCATATGGAGAATTCAAAAAAGATCTTTGAGCTTATTGACGCACATAGATTTGCAAAGATTCATTTTATGCCAGTGTACTCATCCAAGGATTGGAATACTGATTCTCTCAGAGTATTACTAGAAATGAAAAAATATATTTCCTCCAATACGAATAATAATATTGAATGTTTTTCTTATTTTAATGGAGTATCTGTAGATACTCAGTTTGTGCTAGATACAGACCTCTATTTTTATAAAGATATTGATTCTTTACTTTGGCTCCAGAAACAATATAAGCGACTTCCAGGTTTTTTGCGTGAAAAAATTGATCGTCTCTCACGTTCCTGTAAGTTAACAAAAGATCTAAGTATAGATGAGCTTTTAAGTACTTATGATATAAGTACAGTTATGAATCTTGTTACGAGTATTCCTAAATATATTAATACTCATAAACAAAATCTAATTATCAACAAAATATTGCAGTATGACCAGTAAAA
>JAIESH010000017.1 GCA_019746175.1 Candidatus Altimarinota bacterium | reverse complement strand
ATGGTAACGCTACGGAGAATTGAACTCCGGCCTACGGGATGAAAACCCGTTGTCCTAACCACTAGACGATAGCGTCATATAAGAGAATGCGGGAACTAATGGTCGGAGACGTGGGACTCGAACCCACAACCCCGTGCTCCCAAAGCACGTGCGCTAGCCAATTGCGCCAGTCTCCGATGTTTTCCAAAAAAATGGTGGGCGTACCTGGAGTTGAACCAGGGACCTCAGCATTATCAGTGCTGCGCTCTAACCAACTGAGCTATACGCCCTTACGGGAAAGGTGCATGTGGCAAAGGACAAAAATTTGTATTTTACCACATGCACCTTTGTGTTTTTAAAATGGAGCGGGCGATGGGACTCGAACCCATAACAGTCTGCTTGGAAGGCAGAGACTCTAGCCATTGAGCTACGCCCGCTTGTACCTGAATTACTTAAAGCTCAGGCATTGTATAAAAACGAGTCATCTTGTCAAAACTTTTTTTAAAAAAACTATGCGCGAGCGAACACGTAGAGAATTCTTTCTTTACCACCAAGCTCATACTCAAGTTCACCCGTCAATTTAAGTTTATATTTCTGGCAAGCCTGTGCAATATCTTTTCGCTCATCTTCCCCTGGCATCTTATAGAGAATAATACGTCCATTTTTCGTCAAAAATGGTGCTGACCAAAAGAGTATATCAGTAATATAGGCAGTGGCACGAGAAACCACTATATCATATTTTCACTTATGATCTGGGAGTTTTGCGAGGTTTTCTGCACGATCTTGAATCGCTGTGATATTTGGAAGTCCTAAATTCTCTACAAAATGATTCATAGCCTTTACTTTTTTCCCTACACTATCGAGTAGCGTAATATCAAGTTCGCCAAGAACAAGCTTGAGTGGAATACCAGGAAATCCACCACCAGAACCAATATCAAGAAGACGAATTGGTGTAGTTCGTGTATGTTCTATTATCTCACTAATAATACTAACTCAATAAAGTGAATCTATAAAATGTTTGAGAATAATTCCCTCTTCATCACGAATAGCAGATAAATTCGTATGAGAATTGTATTCTACAAAAAGAGTTAAAAATTTTTGAAATTGGGCAATTTCGGATTCTGAAAGTTCAAATCCATGTGATGCAAAAAGTGTATTCATGCCCTGCAATATATTGATTTTTTTCCCTTTTTCAATACAATCCGCCGCAAGCTCAGATTTATATAACATAATATTCCATGAACCTACTCCCTGATTATTTTTTACATAGGATTGAAGCACGATTTGTGTCCAAAAAAATGTTCTATTGTGTATATATGCCCGTACAAATGAGTAAATACAATGAACTCAAGGATGATTTTCGTAAAAATAATCTGCCCATCAACTGGGAAATGGGCATGATTGAGAAGGCTTGTGTATTGGGCTTTTGAACTATTGGACTCACTCATGAATCAGGTGACTGGAATATAGAAGAAGAATTCATAGCATACAAGCTTATCTGAGATTACAGCCAAATGAAAGATACTTATGCTAAAATCAGAAAAGATTATCCAAAATCTTGTAACTTCTACAATCTCTATCTCACTGATCCAAATATCACAAAAATGGAAGAAAATATCACCTATATTATGTTCCAAGTACAAGAATAAATTATGCACCGCTTCAAAACTCTCACATATTGGTTGGCGAAAATCCCACTCATTGCTCTTCTAACAACAGTGCTATTTCCACTTATTTTGATGCAAATTCATTATGAAACGGGGTTATTTTTTATAGCATTCTATATTTCTTATTGGTCAGTAAAAGTATTTGAGTCATACTATTATGTACTCAAATCGTATTTCAAGCTCCTTAGACTCGAAAAAAAGGACTGGACCAAAGATAAAATCGTCAGTAGAGGTGCCAAAAAACTCAAACATATTGTGATTGTTCCTATATATACAGAACCATACAATGTAATTGAAGAAAATATTATAGCTATACAAAATACCTATTACCCATTTAAGAAAAATATAATTGTTCTTCTGGCTACGGAAGAACGAGCTCCTCATGGACAACAACATGCCGAGAGAATTATCAGAGAACATGGAAAAGATGGAGTAGAAATCGTAAATATTGTTCATCCAGCAGATATAGAATGAGAAGGTAAGGTAAAATGAGCGAATATAACTCATGCAATACGTGAATATGAGAAAATAGCAGATCTTGATCCAAAAAATACTTTTGTCTCTACGATTGATACTGATACGAAAGTTGAAAAAAACTTCTTTATGGTAGTCACATCGACATTTCTCCAGACAGATGAAAGAGATCATGCCATCTATCAATATACACCAATATATTCCAACAATTGGAGAGAGTGACATTTTTTTGCTCGAATTATCTGAATTGGTACGACTATGTGGCAGTTTTTTGAAAGTCAAAATCCTGAATTTTATCGTAATTTTGCAGTATATGGACAGACTCTTGCTTGTCTTCATAAGGCAAACTATTGGTCACTTACTTCTATTGTGGAAGATGGAATGCAATACTGGAGAAGTTATTTTGGCTGGGATAGTTTTTTTAGAATTATTCATACCCCTGCAATTTGTGAGATGGATCTCGTAGATGAGAAAAATCTCTATCGAACTATGCGTTCTCAATATAAGCAACTTCGCCGTTGGTCATGGGGATGTTCAGATATAGAATATGTTCTCCCTGAATTTATAAAAAATGAAAAAATCTCTAATTCAGAGAAAATTAGAAAAACAATCTATCTGGTATATAACCATCTCTTCTGGGCAGGAGGTCCATTTATGTTATTTTTTATAGGATATGTTCCTGGGGTATTCTCCTCTATTGATCACTCTCTCGCAACATTCACAGTACCTATTGCTAGCTCACTCATATTTACAGTACTCTTTGCGACGGTTATCATTCCGAGTATTCTCTCGATTCATATCATGCGTCGATATACTACATTCACACCACTTGATTATGTATGGAACATGATCCAGTGGATTACTGTTCCCGTTCTTACTCTTACTCTATTTTCTATACCAGCGATTGAATCTCAGATTCGTTTGTTCTTCGGTAAACGTATCGACAGTTTTGATACCACTGAAAAAATGGAAAGAAAAAATGTTAAATTATAAAACATGCTAGAAACCTATCAAAATGAAATCACCCGAAAACGTAAGTCCGCTCGAATATTTTGGCTTATTGTTTTTGTGTGTTCATTATTTCTATATTTTTTCTTTCAAGGATACTACCCAGATGTTCGAGTAGGACTTCAGAAAATTTTCTCAGAATCTGGTAGTGAAAATCATTCTAATAGTGATCTGATAAGATCATTTGGTATTATCAATGTGAGAACACTTCCTCTTGATGCTAATATTACACTTGGTGAAAATAGTTACGGAAATAATGAAAAAAGAATGAGTGATTATGGGGATTATATGATGCACATAGAAAAACCTTGATATCTACCTAATAATATTGAATTCAAAATAGATCGTGAAAAACCATTTTTTATAGAAAAAATCTCACTCCTTCCATTGCCTCGTTACAAAAAACTCGATGGTATGATAAGTTACTTTCATATTGGGAATAGCGAATCACTTATACAGACTGCAACATGACTTATTTGATCTGGAACACTCAGCCACACTGGCATAACTTTCACAGGAACGCTCACTCATATCGGTGGTAAATATTTTGAAACAAGTACTGGAGTACTTACTTGGAATGGAACAAGATTTGTAAAAAGTAATTCTGATATTGCTAATTTCATAGAAACTTGTGAAAATATTGAGTGGAAATATGGACTTTTCTATTGTGCAAAATCAAAAAGTCTTCTTACAGAAACTGGAAAATATATGACTGGAATTCTAAATTTAGATAATCATCTGATTATACAGAGTGGCGCCCTCATAGAAATCAAGAAATGATCTCCATGAAAAGTATTCAATCAAACTGGAGGAATTAAAGCAGGAAACCTTTTTGTGAATAAAGATATTTTTCTCATTGGAAATACAGGAAACCTTATTTCTCCGAGTAATCATAACAAAAATATCAGTACCATTCTCGATAGTGTCAGCCATATATCTACTATTGAGGAAACTACTATTATAGTTGGTAAAAAAGATAATAAAACAGAACTTATCATCAGGCATATTGGTGATCCTATAGATCGAGAAAGGATCATTACACTTCCAAGTAATCTATCTTACTCAGACATTGAGTTTGCTGCATTGGATGGCAATCTTATATTTAAGAGTCCAAAATGAATACTGTTCATATATCGAGGTAGTCATCATTATCAATGGATTGTGGAATGAGATATAATTTCTTTTACAGAAAGTTGAGCCGTATATAAAAAAGATAATGTATTCTGGTATGCTGATTGGAGTGAAATAGTTCAACTGTAATATAAAAATCCTCAAACTTTGATTTGAGGATTTTTTTTGATATGGAAAATCATTGCAATCATAGTCAAAAAGATTATCATATAATCTACTTAATTATATTCCAATGGAAACTGATATTAGACTGGCTGTTCTCATAGATGGGGACAATATTCCATCAGCATATGTAAAGGAAATGATGGAAGAAATCGCCAAATACGGAAACCCAACCATCAAGAGAATTTATGGAGATTGGACTCGTCCAGGGCTTGCCAAATGGAAGGATCTCTTACTCGAAAATGCGATCACTCCAATTCAACAATATGGATATACGACTGGTAAAAATGCGACAGATTCTGCCATGATTATCGATGCTATGGATGTACTCTATAGTGAAAAGGTAGATTGATTCTGTATTGTTTCGAGTGATTCAGATTTTACCAGACTTGCCACTCGACTCAGAGAGGCCTGAATGAAAGTATATGGAATTGGTGAGAAAAAAACTCCAAAACCATTTATTGTTGCTTGTGATAAATTCATCTATATTGAGATCCTCAAGCCAATTACTAAAGATACACTCAAGAAAAAGGTGAAAAAATGAGAAAAAATAACTCCAGAAATAATATCAGAAACTCAAGCTCCAAGTGTAGATATTATCACACCTGAACTCATTCGATTGATTTCTACTACTGTGTATGATCTCTCAGGTGATGATGGCTGGTCGTTTCTCTGAGATGTTGGTGCACTTCTTCAGAAAAAACAACCCAACTTCGATCCGCGCAATTATGGATTTAACAAACTCACTCCACTTCTTGCTGCCACTTGAGTATTTGATATTGTTGAGCGAGAATCTGGAAATAGTAGATACAAAATTATTTACGTAAAAAATAAATAATAAAAAATACCTCAATCGAGGTATTTTTTATAATAATTTTTATGTTCTGATTCCCTTTCATTTAGAGAACATATACCAAATAATAGAGAAGAATACCGTACAAAATCCCACCAAAACAACGAATGAAATCCATGGAGCAATATCCGAAGTTCCATGCATACCGTATCGAAATCCATCTATCATATAGAGAATTGGATTCGCGTGAGATATAGTTTGCCAGATTGGAGGCAACATACTGATTGAGTAAAATACTCATCCAAGATACGTAAGTGGCGTCAGTACAAAATTAGGAACTACCGAAGTAGAATCAAAACTATCAGCAATGAGTCCATTGAGAAGTCCAACAAGAGCAAAGAGAAGTGAAGTAAGAAATGCAAATAAGAGTG
The DNA here is from genome assembly GCA_019746175.1 of Candidatus Altimarinota bacterium. Classification (GTDB taxonomy): domain Bacteria; phylum Patescibacteriota; class Gracilibacteria; order BD1-5; family UBA2023; genus JABFSX01. Next base: position 6,888 of record JAIESH010000017.1, on the reverse strand, counting down.
TGAGTCCAATATGAGCAAATGATACATGAGTAAAAAACAATGCTACCGCAAGAACAATACCTCATGTTACCATGCCACGGATTACTCCTCCTGTAATAAATCCAAAAATTATTACCCAATATGGAGTTGGGGAAACGAGTATTTCTTCAATTGTCTTTTGGAATTTTGCCATATAAAACGACGAAACTACATGAGAAAATGAGTTCATAATTACCGACATCATCACGAGTCCTGGCACGATGAATTCCATATATGAAAATCCGCCAACCTCTCCAATACGAGAACCAATAAATTGTCCAAATATAACGTAGTACAACGTGGTTGTTATAACCGGTGGAACGATAGTTTGTTTCCAAACTCGTAAAAATCGAGAAACTTCCTTACGGACAATAGTCATATATGCCGTAAATAATTGTGATGAATCCATGAATGGGAAATGAAAGAAAATAAAATCAGATTTTCCAGTTTAGAAAATGAAGTAACAAAGAAATTATAGAAATATAAATTGAATTTGCAAAAAATACTTATGAAGGTAAGATCAAATTCTTAATTTCAATATTTATGACTCAACCAAATACTTCTGGATACACTGGAAAGCCAAAAACAGGATCCAAGAAATCTCAGCCAAAACCATATAAGAATCCACTTGATAAAAAAACTATACAGGATAAATGAGCTAAAAATGTGAAGAAAACAGAGATCAAGGAGATAAAAAAAGATACTAAAGCCATGAATGCAACTGCTCCTAGAAGTGGCGAATCCAAACTGCAATGGAGAAAAGAAACGAAAAAATCTCAAAGAAGTTTTTCTAAAAATAAGGAAAGATCTAAACTAGAAACAAGATCTTCTGATGAGAAAGGAACGAAATCAGCATATTCTCCAAAAAGTCCATATTCAAAACCAAGTACTGGATTTGCGAAAGCAAAAGGATGATGGGATAAGGAAAAACCTCTCAAAAAGATTACTCGTACCTGGGAAATTCCAGGAGAAGTCATAGCTCCTTCTTATAAGTGAGATTCTCAGAAAATAACTCCTAAGAAATCTCCAAAGATAGCTTCCTCTGATTCCAAAAAAACTAAACCACAATTTCCTACTCCTACTTGGGAAAAAGAACTTAAGAAAGTAGACAAAAAAGAGCTCATAGATCCAACTATGATCTAGTTACACTAGTTTCCAGTACTTTTTAGAAAAAATTCTTCGAGTCTTCCGCTTTTTGGTTTTATAGATCTGATCTTATAATCCTCTTTTTGAAGAATTTGCAGTGCCGCATCAAGAGTGTATTTTGAAGAAACAGTGAGATCAAGTATTTGTTCAGAGATCACTGGAGAATACTCATCAAGATTTTTTCAAGTATAATTCTTATCCAAATCAACACTAATTACTTCATCTTCCATTGATGAGAGAAGTTCTTTGATTGGGCCATATCGGACAATAGTTCCCCGATCTATGATGGCAATATTTCGACAAAGACTCTCCGCTTCCTCAAGATAATGAGTAGTTAGTATAATAGTTACTCCGCTTGCGTTGAGCTCACGTAAGAATTCATACATTCCATGTCTGAGTTCCAGATCTACTCAAGCAGTTGGCTCATCAAGAATGAGAACTTGTGGATTATGCACCAGAGCACGAGCAATCATAAGTCGCCGTTTCATACCACCAGAAAGTGTACGTGAAGCGGCATCTTTTTTTTCCCAAAGACCTAGTGCCTTAAGGTATTTTTCTACATTTGGTTTCGCTTTTTCTGGACTAATTCCATAATATCCTGCTTGCGAGAGTACGATATCATAAACTTTTTCAAAAATTCCAAAATTGAATTCTTGTGGAACTACTCATACTCAGAGACGAGCTTCAGCTCAAGCGGTATCAAGGTTATGTCATGCTATGATCACTTCCCCACTCGACTTGTTGATAAGTCCAGAGATGATTCCGATTGTGGTTGATTTACCAGCACCATTTGGTCCAAGAAGTGCAAAAAAATCACCCTTCTCAATATCAAATGATACTCATTTTAGTGCCTCGGTTCATTTCGGATAGGTTTTTTTGAGATTTTTTATTGAGAGTGCGAGTGATTTTTTGGACATAATATCTAATTAATACAATATAAGGTTGTTCTTTTAACAATAATTGGAGTATACACAATTATACTTTATCAGCAACAAGTGGAAGTGATTGTCCCATATAATTTGATTTTCCAATCTCAAATCCATGATGACGAAGAATATCATAAGCCGTTACAACGTGGAAGAAAAAATTAGGAAGTCCATATCCAAGAATATAGTCAGCCCCTACCATGTGCATTCCAGGAAACCATGGGAATCTCGCTTCCTTAGTAGCCGCCTCTGCAAAATCTGATTCTTCAAATGTTTCGAGATATGCAATAGTATTATTCAGACGAGTTCGTAATTCTTCAATAGTTGATTCTGTATCTTCCATTTTAGGATTTTCTTTTCCTGTGAGTCGAGAAGCCATCCCTCTCGCATTATCTGAAACAATTTGTATTTGTCGAGAAAATGGAAGCATATCGGAAGCAAGATGAAGTGCAAGCACCTCTGTATCAGTCATACTCTTCTCAGTTGCCTGTTCTTGAATCATATCAATAAGAGATATGAGAGCCTTCATGCGAGAAATAGGAAGTGTGACGGTAGTTTGGTAAAACATAATTTTAGTGTAAAAAATAAAGCAAATTGAGTATATACTTTATATTATAAATTTCAAATTATAATTGAATAAACCATGCAAAATCTCGAGATTCATAGGGCTCAAGCGCAAATAATCCTTCTTTTTCAGTAAGAATTCCTGAAGAATTTTTTGTATCTGCAAACCCATGCCAAGGCTCTAAACAGATAAAAGGTGCATCTTTTTGTTTCCAGATTCCAAAGTGAGGAAAATTACCACGATCAAATGTAAATACCAATTTTTCTCATTTAAATAGTTCTATTCGAGAAGTTTTGAGTCCCCTGAGAATAAGTGCATCTTTCTCAAATAATTCTTCCGAAAGATGTAGGATATGATTATCAAGATCAATGATTTTTTTAAAAGCAAGAAGTCATCAATCCAGTTGATCTACTTCGAGGTTTTCATCACTTGAAAACTTGAGAGAATATTCTCAGATGTTTCCATTAGTTGCAAATGCTGGATGGGCCCCGATTGAAGCAATAAGTCCATCTTCTTCGCTCGTATTTTCTATAGTATATTCTGTATAGAGGGTAGACTCATATATGGTATATGTGAGTGTGAGTAAGAAATCAAATGGATATTTGAGACGCGTTTCTGCATTGGATCTCAATACACAAATAATTCGAGAGTCATTATCTATTCTACATTCCCATTCCATATCACGAGCAAATCCATGTTGTGCGAGTGAATATATATTTTCATTATATTCATACTGCCCACCCTTCAATCCGCCAACAATCGGAAAAAGTATTGGAGATTGGCGTTGCCAAAATCCATCTTGTTTCTGGTAGAGATATTCTGTATGGATTTTTTTGAGTGAAGTGAGCTCTGCTCAGTGAGAGTCAACCACAATGGAAATCTCTGTATTTGAGATAGTAAGTTGTGACATATGTTGATATGAGTATTAATTGGTTAAATTATAGTAATTTCATGGTAAAAATACAAATTCAAAAACTTTGACAAAAACAAACAAATACATATAACGATCCTTATCCTAATTCCAATTAAATTAGGAAAAACAAAAAAACAAATCTGGAGAAAATCATGGAAAATACAAATACTTTATTTTTGCTTTTATTGTTTATTGTGATTATTTGGCTATACATATGGCATCACAATCAACAAAAAAAGAAATTCAAGAGAATACTCATTATTAATATAAAGAAATTCAGGAAAGAATATGGGGATCCCATCAAGTTTCTGAATTCGGAAGATGGATCAACGTATTCATCAATATATCGTGAAATCAACAATGCAAGTACCTTTGAGCTAAAAACACTGAATATGTTACTGGATGCTGCTTATTCTCAAGCAAAAATAACACCATGTAACTATAAAACAATGTTAGTGTTAGGAGAAAGACTCACTGAGTTCAAAAATAAATATGGTAATCCCATGAATTATCTCGATGTAGATGATCGGGAGATCTGGGAAGAGTTTTCTTTCGAGAATAAAGCAATGATCGGAAAATACTTAGATATACTGAATCGAGCCTACACACGTGCTCATCAGATATCTCAAATAAATGAAAAACAAGTTGGATAGCGTTATCTCAACTTGTTATCGTAATCAAAAAAGCCCTCAGGGGCCTTTTTTATATTCATTCAGATTCATATGCCATTGTTTCTTGGATTTTTTTACGATCTTTTTCTGTGAGAAATATTCGAGCCATACGAAGTTCATCGTATGAATAATCTTCATCATGTAAGCTCCTGAGAAATTCACGAACTGGAGAAAGTGAGAGTGTACCAAGTTCGATAAATGCGCTATGAATATCTGTGATTCTATCATCTTCTTGTGGTTTATGTGCATCGAGATTGATTTCTTTTCCTTCTTCAACGAGTTTTTCAATATGTGAAAAAATAGTAGACATTTTTATATTGCGAATTTCCGCAATATCATCAAGTGTTTTTCAAGCCTGAAGAAGTAAGTATGTTTCTTCATGTGTGGATAATTTTTCTCTCTTTGGATCCATGAAATCAAGATCAATCTTCTGGAGGATTCACCCAAGTCGTTTGATGGCTTCTTCAGTTTTTTGAGCTTTTTCACTTTCAAATATCTCTCCGAGTCGTTCAATAACCTTTTCAGATGTCAGATTCAATACTCGATCGTAGTCTCGAACTCGTGGATCAATCTGGAGTGCTGTCGAATTATACCCGCGAAGTATCAGTCCTGAAAGTGAACGAACTCGCGAAAGTGCCACATATCCCTGCCCTCGGATAAATGCATCAGACAGATCCATAACAGCAGTATCAAGTGTCATACCCTGTGACTTATGAACCGTTATAGCCCATGCAAGACGAAGTGGGATCTGGAGAACGGTTGCCTTGATTTTACCATTTTCTTCGATCGACCAATCCATATAATCAGCAATGATCTTAGTTCCATCTTGAAGTTCTACAATTGGAAGAGTTTCGAATCTTCCGACCACGTGACCAATCGAACCATTTACATAACCCGCTTCAAAATTATTTTTCACAAACATCACTCGGGCTCATTTTTTGAGAACAAGAGTTTCTGGTGCGAGACATCATTTTTTGATAGCTTCAACCAATTTCTCAGCTCACTTGGTCTGCATCTCAAATACAAATGTATCATCACGAATCTGATTGAGACGATCTGTATTATAAGAATCTACAGAGATATTACGAGTAAATAATTCCGTATGATCCTCTGTTTCTACTACCATATTGCGAGATACGAGGAGATTATGAGATTCCACTGAAATCTCTCCAGATCTGATTTCATTCAATATTTGAAGAAGTGGATCGCCGAGTGCATATGGCGAATCAAGAGTGGCTTCAGATTTTTGTCGATACTGTACTGTCAGAACACAGATCGCGAGTCTAAATGTTCTCCAAGCAGGATGTTCGAATGCAAATTCTATGTCACTTCCGCGAGTTACTGGAGGTAACTGAAAAAAATCCCCCACCAATACAACTTGTATTCATCCAAAGGGTTCCTGTGAAAATCGCGTAGAACGCAATAATCTATCGAGATTCGCGAGAAAAGTACCTGAAAGCATAGATATTTCATCGATGATCAGAATATTTGTTTTTGCAAATCTCTTAGCAAGATACTCTCGTGACACAATGGTATCAATATCTTCATCAGAGAGAGAATCCCTGATTCCCATCCCACTCCAAGAATGTATCGTCATACCACCAATATGCGTAGCTGCAATTCCTGTTGAAGCAGTTACAGCAATCACAATACCATGTTCCTTGGCATGTCTGATAAATCGATTAATCAAAAACGTTTTTCAAGTTCCAGCGGCTCCCGTTAAAAATACATTGTGTCCCATCGCGAGTATGTCGAATGCCTGATCTTGAGTCATGCGCATAGTATAGTCAAAAGATGAAAAATACAATGAAAAATCTCTCGTAAAAATAGATTATTTTTATATACTATCAACATATTCATCTCTTTTTAAGATTTCTCAAAAAAGAGAAGTTCGAGAAAGAAAAATTTTTTCGAAAGGAGTTTACAGATTTGTAAATGACTAAGAAATAAATTTTTCTGACGATGAAATTCGAATTTTCAGAAATCTTTTCAATATATGCAACTCTATCATTCTATTATAGCATCCCCCATCTGAGATCTCTACGCTGTAGCAGATAATAATTTCTTATTATTACTTGAATTTGGCAATTCGGGAGAATTAGAAAACAAAACAAATAAAATAGAAAAAAAATATCAAACCAGGATTTCAGCTTGAATAAATCATATTTTAGAAAAAACCACACAAGAACTCCAAGAATATTTTAATGGAAAAAGAAAACATTTTGATATTCCACTCCAGATGGAATGAACCCAATTTCAACAAAAATCTTGGGAAGCGCTAAAAATAATTCCATACGCTGAAACGAGAAATTATAGCGAACAAGCTCTCATGACCTGAAGTCCAAAAGCAGTACGTGCCATAGGTTGAGCGAATCACAATAATCCAATTGTTATCATTGTTCCCTGCCATCGCGTCATCTGAAAAAGTGGAAAACTTGTCGGATATGGAGGCTGAATGGATCGAAAAATATGGCTCCTCGAACACGAAAAAAATAATATCTAATCTAAAAACTATGTCAGAATCTCTCATTACTGTTGATGCATTTGGTAACACTCTCAATTCTGGTGACAGTGTGCAACTCACTCAGCAACTCGATGTAAAAGGCACTAAAATCTCTCTCAAAAAAGGTACAAAAGTAAAAAATATCA
>JAIESH010000033.1 GCA_019746175.1 Candidatus Altimarinota bacterium | reverse complement strand
ATAGCAACTTGTACTTCTGGTGAACCAGTGTCACCTTTTTTAGTAGCAAATTGTTCCATGAGCGCCTTCTTTTCTGAATGTTCCATAGTATGTGGAGAAAAGTATTTTTAAGTAAAAAGTGTCAAACCCGAAAATACACGAGTACAGACAGACGGAGTATAGAGTAAACGGATTAAAAAGCAAATTTTTATTAGAGAACTTGCCTGAGTGCTGTAATGTTGAAGGCATAATCCATCATCGTCGACCCCATAATTCCAAGATACCCAGTATAGCCATTTACTTCGATTTTTTTGACAATCATTGTAGAACTCTCTAGTTCCGGAATCACGTTTTCCTCTCAAATAAAGGCAGAAACACGAGTTCCAATATCGAGTCATTCGAGAAAATCGATAAATTGATGTTTATTCTCTAGACATTTAATCACTTGAAACATCTCTTCTCCGAGAGCACCATGATGTCGTTCTAGGTAATTAGAAAGTCCGAGATAATAAGAGGTTCAAAGTGAAGGTATACAGGCAAATGTAATCTCACCAGTAATCTTAGTAAGACGAGCCACGAGTCCATAGAGAACATCATCGATACGATTTTTTTCAAGTTTTGCATGAAGTGATTGTTCTGCTTCAATGAAAACAGATGGCATCGTTTCCATAAGATAATCCACAAAAACCCTGAGTCAACGATTCGTAGGAAGTCTTCCTGCGGAATTATAGGGTTGAAAAATAAGTCCCATATCCTCTAGTGCCGCCATATCATTACGAACGGTTGCACTCGAAACCTGAAGATCATACTTTTTAAGGAGATTTTTAGAACCCATAATCTCTCCTGTTTTGAGATACTCTTCTACAATATATTTGAGAACTTGTACTTTTCTATCTTGAATTTTTGACATATTAATTTACGATTTCTCCATAAAATAATGATCCCTTTCGACTAGTGAGTCGAACCTTAGTTCCTGATTTCACTCCATCAATATCAATGAGATATTCCACTCCATCAAAAATTACCTTAAAATCTTCTCAAACTTGTTTCACTTTGCGAGTTTGTCAGATATAGGTATCAAGTCATTGAGCTTTTTCTTCTATATTTGGCATGAGTAACTTTGGAAAAAAATATGATGACAAAAAAGAAACCACAGCGAATATAATTCATTGCATGATATTGACTTCGCTCAGTCCGAAATACCAAACGTACAATCCTGTTAAAAAGGCTGCCATAGATATAGCAAGCCCATAGAATGTTACTGTAATCATCTCAATAATGAGAAATCCGATTCCAATCGATATCCAAAATATAAGTAATGAAGACATATATGATAAGTTAAAAGGTTACTTAATTCTCTATTTTCCTCCTCCAAAAATCTTTGAAACTCCAGCGAGAATATCTGAATCAAGAACATATTTAGTATTATTTCCAAGTGCCGCTTGAATAGTTTGAAGTTGGGCTTTAACAACTGCATTTCATTTGAAGAATTCTTGTGCTGCAACTGCATCAAGTTCTAAAGCCTTAGCATTTGCTTCAGCAATGGCGACTTTTGCGTTAGCTTCACCTTGAGCCTGAAGAATTTGGGATTCTTTTTGTCCTTCGGCTTTGAGAATTTGCTCTTGTTTATCTGCTTCAGCTTGAGTAATTTTTGCTACTTTATATCATTCAGCTTGAGTGATTTTTGCACTCTTTTCACTTTGTGCATTCTTAATCATATTCATCATCTCTTGTACACTTGCAGGTGGTTCAAGTTTTTTGATTTCTACACGCATTACTTTTACTCACCATTTTGCTGTTTCACGATCAAGTGATTCAAGGAGTCTCGCGTTGATCGTATCACGATTTGAGAGAGTATCATTGAGTTCCATAGTACCGAGTACACTACGAAGATTCGTCTGAGCAAGAGATACTACCGCTACAAATACATTATTAATATCATAAGTTGCCTTGTATGGATCAGTAATCTGAGCATACACCACTCCATCTACTGTTACGGCTACGTTATCTTTGGTAATAATCTGTTGTTCTGGAACATTGATAACTTGCTCACGAATATCCACCTTACGAACTGATTGAACTCCAGGAATTAGGAAAAATATACCAGGACCCACCGTATCAGTAAAGCGACCAAGAAATTCACGAAGTCATACTTCTCCTTGTGTAATTTTTCGTACAAAAAAAGGTAACATAACTCCTACGATAATCAAAAGATAGACAATTTCCATAAGTATAGAGGTTTTGAATATATAAAAATATTTTTATTTTTCCTTATGCAAATTCAAGAATCCAAAAAGGGCAATAATGAAAGTTGCTAAAAAATTAAAAACACTATAATCCTAACGTTTCTAATCAAAAAAGCAAGAGAAACACCGTAACATAAAAAAGTCAAAGACATAAAAAATATTGATTACAAAGATATTTTTTAAATTAATATCATCTACTTATACATCAAATATGCCAAATATAGTCGCCATCTGAGGTGGAGCTGGAACATTTAATGTTTTATATTGAATCAAAAGAAATCTTAATTACAACATTTCTGCTATTATTTCTGTTGCCGATAACGGAGGAACTACTGGTGCAATTCGTGATAAATATGGAATATTGCCTCCTGGCGATATGCGCCGTGCTATTGCGGCTTTAGCGAAAAACACTGATATGGTTCGAAAGCTATTTGAATATAGCTTCAAATGAGAAGAATGAGTTATTGGATCTAATAAAATTGGAAATATTCTACTCACCGCTCTTGTAGATATTTGTGGAGGAGATTTTGAGAAGGCTATCAAAACCATGGAAGAGATGTTCGATGTGCGTGGTCGCGTGATACCTGTGACTCTTGAAAATGTACATCTTGGAGTGAGATTTGCTGATGGAACAGAAGTAATTGGTGAGAAAAATATCGATATCTCAGATACAAATCCTGGGGAAAGAACACATAATATTGATCAAGATATTGTTGATGCTTGGCTCGTTGGTGAAGAATGAAATCTCAATCCCAATGCGAAGGAAGCACTTCTTAATGCTGATTATATTATCATTGGCCCTGGAGATCTCTATACAAGTATAGTTCCAAATCTTCTTTCAAAAGGAATGCGAGAAACACTTGGAAAAAGTACTGCCAAAATTATCTATATTTGTAACGCTATGACAAAACGTGGTGAGACTACTAATATGGAAGTAATTGATTTTGTTAATACAATAGAAAAATTCATAGATCCTGGAATGCTTGATTATGTTATAGTGAATAATGGTCATATCGATGAAGATATCGTTATCAAATATAAGGCAGAAGAAAATAAGAAACCACTCAAAATTAAAGACTATTCATTATTTGATGGTAAATGATATAAAGTCATCGAATGGGACATGGTAAATGATGATGATATTGTCCGTCATGATCCCATGAAACTCGCTAAAGTTCTCGAAGATATCGTTGCAGGTTGGATCAAATAACAAAAACTCCCAAATTTGGGAGTTTTTTAAAATAAAAAAAGCCCACTGCGAAGAGTGGGCGAATTGATCAATTGGCGATTGACCAAGGAGAAATCTTATCGAATGATATTAGAGCACGTGGCCGAATATCATTTCATAAAATTTCTGAAATTTTATTATTATATATTTTGGTATAAATGGGAGGGAGGAAGATAGTGAGCAGCTACCCTTTCTTGTAACAATACTCACTATCTTCCCTGGGGAGATCACAGCCTAAGCGTCGGCGGCCTTGTCACCACCTTCAGTCACGACGGCGCCGGCAGCTTCTTCGAGGACGGCACCGGCATTGTTGGTGCCATCACCTTCGACGACCGCGCCACCTTCGGGAGGAGTGCTGCCGGTGTTTTCACCATCTTCGGTATTGACGGCGCCGGCAGCAGGATCGGCCACATCGGTCTTGACAACCGTATCGGCACCAAGAGCAGGATCGCTGCCACCACCGCCGCCGGCATCGTCATTGCCGTTGCTCATGTAAGTGCCATGCAGGCCCGGCTCGGTCGAGAAGGCGCGCACGGACGTGATGGAAGCCGAAGCCAGCGCCATGGCCATGCCATGGAGTGCAAAACGGGTATTCAGGGAACGGGAACGATTCATGATGTGTCTCCAGTAAATTCGTAGTGTTTCATCACATCACTACGAAGCTTTCCAAGAAGATGGAATTAAAGCTTGTGAATAATAGAGAATATTTTAGTAAAGTCAAATATATCGGTGATCAAAAAAAGTTACCAATTATTTAGTAACTTTTTTTATATTTATGCATCTCGCACAACAATCGAGAGCATCTTGTTTGGTATAAATATCTCTTTCACTACCACTTTTCATTCAAGCCACTTAGTGATACTTGGATCAGACATTGCAGCTACAGAGACTTCTTCTTGCGCGACACCATTAAGGAAATTCAGAGTTCCTCTGAGTTTTCCTCCTACTTGTATAGCGATTATCACATCATCATCAATTAACATAAATTCATCATATTCTGGCCAACTTGCCTCATAGATTGTTTCATTTTTACCAAGAGAACTATAGAGTTCCTCTGCCATATGTGGAGCAAATGGATGAAGAAGTATTGCGAAAGCTGTTTTCCACTCCAGTGCAAATTCTGTATCTATAGGAATTCATTCATTAAGAAGAATCTGAAGTGCAGAAATTGCGGTATTGAATTTGTATTCCACAATATCTTCTCCAACTTTTTTGATGGTTTTATGAAGAAGTTTCATAGCCTTCATATCATCTTTGGCTTGGTTTTTTCCTTCGATCACCATCGAATATGCCTTATCGAGAAACCTACGAACTCCGATGATAGCATCCCCATTCCACGGAGCTGTATCAGTAAAAGCTGAGATACTCATCTCATATAGACGAAGTGTATCAGCTCCATGTTCACGAACAATATCATTCGGATTCACTACATTCTTAAGCGATTTACTCATCTTAGCAACCACTTGTTTTACTTCTTTTCCTGTTTCACGTTCGAAGAATTTTCCATCTTTTTCTTCTACGAGATCGACAGCAACAAGTCATCCGTCTTGTCTTTCATATGCGTACGCAAGGATCATTCCTACATTAGTAAGTTTTTGAAATGGTTCCTTATATGGAACAACTCCAATATCATAGAGTACCTTGTGCCAAAACCGTGCATAGAGAAGATGAAGAACAGCATGTTCTGCTCCTCCAACATATTCATCTACCATTCCCCAATAATTGAGTGCTTCCTTTGAAGCAAGTGCGTCTGGATTTTTGTTATCCATATAACGGAGATAATACCAGCAAGATCCACCCCATTGTGGCATGGTGTTGGTTTCTCTTTTTCCATTCAAGTTTTCAGCAAGTTTCACATTTACCCATTCTGGAACCGTCGCAAGTGGAGATTGCCCATCCCCTGCTGGTTCATATTTTTCCACTTCTGGAAGCGTAAGTGGAAGACGAGAATCAATAATAATTTTACCAGTTATACCCGTGTAAACTTGAGAAAATTCAATCCCATCAATCATGAGAAATTCTCCATTTTCACGAATTTCGATAGTAGCTCATTTTCATGATGTTCTCGGAAGATTGATATAATCCTCATTGGAAATATGAATAAGTGGAATGGGTTCCCCCCAATAACGTTGACGAGAAAATAGCCAATCCCGAAGTTTATAGTTTACTTTTTTCTTTCCAAATCCTTCAGTTTCTGCTTTTTCTGAGAAAACTCGACGAACTTCAGATGAGGTAATTCCATCAAAATCTAGAGAATTGCAGAGATAACCATCTTCGCAAGTTGGACGAAGTCAATTTAAGAAAATATTCCATGCAAAAGCATGATTTTCCCAAGAAATAAGTGATGCAATTTCCTCTTTTTTATACCACTTAGTTTGATGTTTCCCTTCTTCAATCTCAGAAGGAATACGTTTTTCAGAGAGGAGTTTTACATGAAAAAATCGACCAGAACAATCCTGATTCTTGGATTTTGTAAATCTATACCCGAGTGAACCAATAGATGAGCCTGATACCGCTCTAATAATCTCAAAATCAGTATATCCAGTTTCTTCTATGATTTCTTTTTTAAGTGCTTCTAATTCCGTTTCTCATTCCTCGATTCATCCTCATACAAAGTGATAACAAGTAGGATTTGATTCATTGAGTAATAAAAATTCTCATTTTTCATTTTCTATAATTATATCAACTACTTTTCTATAAAGGGTTTCTACGTCTTTTCGTGCTGCATTTTCTCAAGTGTAATTAACCTTGGTACGAATACTTTGTTTGATTTCAAGATTATATTTCTTCGCAAATTCAAAATCTCTCACATCATGAGCTGGTACTGCCATAACTGCACCCGTTCAATATGAACCGAGTACGTAATCAGCAATCCAAAGTGGTACTGGTTCATTGTTATATGGATTGATTACATATGAACCTGTCCATACTCCAGTTTTTTCTTTTCCTTCATTGGTACGATCAAGATCCGATTTTCACTTTACTCATTCGATATATACATCACACTCTGCTCTTTGTCCCACAGTAATAAAATCTTCAACACTTGGATGATCTGGCGCAAGAACTGCATATGTCATACCAAAAACCGTATCTATACGAGTTGTGTAAACTGAAATTGATTTTGTTTCATCATCTGATTTTCGCATTGTGAATTCACAACCTTCACTCTTCCCTATCCAATTTCTCTGCATTTCTTTAATTCCTTCTGGCCAATCAAGAGTATCGATATCAGAAAGAAGTCGATCTGCATATTCTGTGATTTTGAGTACCCATTGACGAATCGGACGACGTTCTACACGAGTTCCACACCTATCACAAGTATTATCTGAGAGAACTTCTTCATTGGCAAGACCAGTTTTACAACTTGGACAATAATTAATTGGAAGATCTTGTTCATAGGCAAGTCATTTTTTGAAAAGTTCAAGAAAAATCCACTGTGTCCACTTATAATATTCCGGGTCAGTTGTATCTACCATACGATCCCAATCATATGAAAAACCAAGTCATTTAAGTTGTTCAGTAAAAACCTTAGTATTTTCTGCGGTTGTAATAGCTGGGTGAGTTCCTGTTTTTATAGCATGATTCTCAGCAGGAAGACCAAATGCATCAAATCCCATCGTATGTAGGACATTATGTCCCGTAGCATGATAATACCGAGAAACAATATCGGTTGCTGTATATCACTTTGGGTGTCCAACATGAAGTCCAGCGCCTGATGGGTATGGAAACATATCCAAAATATATTTTTTTGGTTTTGCACTCAGATTAGGTGTTTTGAATGTTTGATTTTCTTCCCAATACTTCTGCCATTTTTTTTCTATTCCAATATGATCGTACGCCATAGTTTTGTCCTGTTACAAGTAAAATAAAAGAGAGAAATCTAGTATATGAAAAAAAGATAAAAAACAAAAAAATCCCCGAATATTCGGGGATTTTTTTGAAGAAATCAAGTACTATTTAAGAATAGAGTTGAGTACCCATTGAATAATTGAGTTTGCAAGGAAGATTACAACGAGACCAATTACCACTTGAATGATAATTGTACGTCCTTTCTTCACTTTTTCTTCATCACCACCAGCAGTAATAATCTGGAATCCTCCCCAAATACCGTAACATACTCCAAGAATTCCAAGGAAGAGCATTGCATTACTAATAAGTGTTTGAATTGCGGAATCAGCATCACTTGCAGAACCTTTGATTGATGCATCTACCTTTGATCCTCCAAACATAGTGTTTCCTGCAGCGAATGTACTTGCTGTAGTGGCTGCAAGTCCAACGAGTGAATAAAATCCTTTTTGAATAGTTGTCATAAGAAATAATTGAAAAAATAAATGTGACAAAGGTATCATAGCAAATGTTAACTCTTTTGTCAAAAAAAATTGCTCTTTTTTAGAAAAGAACAATTTTTTATTTAAAGCTTTAGCCGAAAGAGTAGGAATCCGTGGACCAGACGGGCTCATTTCTATGGATAATTATACTGCAGTAGCTGCAACATCGATTTCAACTGAAACAGATGGAGCAGAAGCTGGAGTTCGGTTTGCAGAAGCACGAACCTCGAGAACGTATGGAAGAAGTGCCATGTAACGTGCTCGTTTGATAGCTACAGCGAGCTTTTTTTGATTGCGGAGACTTGTACCAGAGTAATATCTAGGAATAATTCTGTTGAATTTTGTCAGATATTTTTTAAGAAATGTCGTATCTTTGTAGTCGATGTGAGTTACACCTGCTTCATCGATAGGACAAACTTTCTTTTTTTGAGTTGCCATATGACTGAGGAATTAGGAATTAAATTTTGGCTGAATCGAGATCTGAGAAATCATCAAAATTTGAGATTTCATCGACTTCTGAATCAATTGAAGCAAAATCTTCTCTTTTTGAGAGGAAGATAAGCTGATCAACAACCACTTCTGTTTTATAGAGTTTTGATCCATCTTCTCGATCAATGATACGAGTTTTTAGATGTCCTTCTACATATACGAGCTTTCCTTTCGTAAGAAATTGTTCAGATCGTTCTGCAAGAGGCCCCCATGCAACACAATTAGTATATTCGGCATCTGAGAGAGATTCTCCGGTAGGCCCTTTATAGTAACGATTGGTTGCAACAGTAAAGGTTGCGATTTTTTTTGTTGTGGTAGTTGTTTTGATAAATGGATCCTTGGTAATATTACCGATAAGGATTACCTTATTAATAGTACGCATAAGCGAAAATATTAGAAATTATTCATCTATTCTTGCAAACATAAATCGCCAAATACTTGTTTTAATGTTGAATGTGTTCGTGATATGAATCCAATCTCCACCGTCTCGATCGAGAACGTATAGAAGATAGTATCCTGTCTTTGAACCGTGAATGCGGTATGCAAGCTCGCGCTCGCCTGGATGATCTGCACTGGCAATTGTGGCACCAGTAGCCTTGATTTCTGTTTCGATTTCTGAAATGAGAGTATCTCGATCAGTGTCTGAAAGACCAGAATCAAGTATCATCATGAGTTCGTATTGTCTCATAGTTCCTGTGGGTTATTATCTTTTTATGACCAGTAAAAAGAAGGAAAATAAAATGCATATAAAAAATGCCACGCGAGTATAGGGAAAAGCTTGGATAAATCAAATAAAAAATCAAGAAAAAACATAAAATATAAAAAAATACTACATTATATAGCCAATATAATAATGTTTATCTATAAAACTTTTTTTGATTAAAAAATAGATATTGGCAAGAACAATAATTTGCCAAAAAAAAAGATGTCTGATAGGATATATCTATGCCAGAGACAATAACAAAATCACATGACAAAGAAATCTCTCAAAACATCTAAAAAACTTGATTCCATTTTCGGCAATACGAATGACCTCGAAGTTAGCAAGAAGCTTGTTAATAAGCTTCTTCAATATAATATGAAGTACGAAGAAATTACTCGAGTTATTCTATCTCATTCGGAAAGAGCATTTTTGGATGCTAGACTCATCACACTAGAGGAGTACTACAGTGATCTTCAAAATACTAAAAAAAGCGAAGTAGAAGATTTCTTGGCTTCGATTCCCGAGTATGAACTCCACATCATAAAATAAAAAAAGATCTCGAAAAATCGAGATCTTTTTTATAAAGATTAATTATTTAACATCCTTAAATGTATAGAGAACGTGCTTGCGAAGTTGTTTATCATACTTCTTAAGTTTGAGCTTCTCACCTGCTGGAAGATTTTTCTTGTTTACAGCGTAAACATAGTCAGTACGACCACCTTCTGCTGACTTACCTACTTGATATGTACATTTACCTTTTGCCATAATATGGAGTGTTAGAATATTAGATTGTTGGATCCGCGAGGAAAACCAAATATAGACGGATTATATAGAAATTTTTTGTTTTGCAAGTTTTTTGTAAAAAGATATGGAAAAGGGGCTCGAAAGCCCCTTGATTCACGGATACCAGTTTTATCTGGATTTTTGAGAAACCTCCGGTCTCCCATGGAATGTTGGAGTAAATCCACCCGAAGGTTGGTGATTTCTCTGGATTCCAGGCGGTTCGGTTTTTGCAAACCAAGTTCCTGTAATTCCAATTTCAGTTGCCTGATGTTGGTTATTGGAATGGGAATTTTGCCCAACTCGACTTAGCCAATTACCTTTCATGCTTTTCTCCTAGCTTTCTTATAATAATTGGTATCCGTTTTGCTGCCACCATGGCAATCAAAACTTGATACCATAATGAACAGGGGGAGTAACATATATAAAAAAATAAAGAAGTCAATATTTTTGAGTAAAAAAAAAGATACTATTATGAAAAGCGATTTTTATAAATTAATACATAATGCATAATTAAAAGAAATATAGGATACACTATAAGTAGATCAATTCTTGAGTCTCAAATACTTGCCAAAGTAGCAAAACCTCAGAATGTAAGATAACTTCATACTCCAAAACGTACTATTTGCGCCTCTGAAAGCCGAAGGAAATATCAAACTAATAAAATCCATAAGACAATTCCTATACCAACATACATCCAAAAACTAATAACACTTGCAAGGGAAAAAAAGAATGTATAAATTCATATACTCATACATCCTAATAAATATGATTTTCTCGGAACAGATATATCGATTCTAGGAATTTCCCTAAACTGTTTCGATAGGAAAATAAGGAAAAATGAAACTACATAAAATACAGACAAAAGAATTGAAGAAATATTTCATTGCCAATTTTTTGATAGAAGTACTAGTCCCACATATAAAATCAATAGAAAAAATGTGGTTGTTTTTTTTGATATAAGTGATACTGTTTTTGTTCATGGAAAAAGATAATCCGCAAATACAATCGGAAAAATCACGGAAAAAAATGCATGCCACGGAATAATCATAAGTCCCCAAGATATATTGAGTCCAGCAAATAATCAAAAATTCTGAAATCACCCAAGAGGAACTGGACTTGTATCAAGAATTGTTTTCGCAATAAATCATTCATTAAATATTCCATATACAATTCCCAAAAGAAATAATCAAAAATAAGATACCTTGTACCAAACTCGAAATTCTCTAATAAGTAGAATGGGAAGTCCGTATGCAAGTACAAGAAAAAACAAATCTCCCAAAGAAAACAACTTTATCACAGGAGTATTTCCAGAGAGGATCTCTGCCAATATTCAGGGAACAAATAGGAGAAATAAGAGAAGTTTTTTTGAAGAGTTCATTATCTAAATAGTACATAATAAAAATTCTCTAAGATTATACTCAGTATCTACAAATAAGAAAATGTCACCTTACTCGAAAAAGCGGTGGTTGCTTTTTTCATTTTTTTTGATATATTCAAGTTCAAGTTAATTAATAATCTATATAGTTCTATGTTCATCGATGAGGTAAAAATGACCCTAAAAGCTGGTAAATGAGGAGACGGTATTATATCTTGGCGCCGTGAGAAATATATTCCAAAAGGTGGACCATTCGGTGGAGATGGAGGAAATGGAGGAAATATAATTCTTGTAGCAACAACTCATGAGACGACTCTCTGAAAATTTCGTCATCAAAAAGTTATCCAAGCAGATGATGGAGAAAAATGAGGGACACAAGAATGTCATGGAGCAACTGCAGAAGATACTATTATAGAGCTTCCTGTTGGAACACTTATTACAGATCTGGAAGACGGAACCACTATATGTGACCTGACAAAACCTGGACAAAGATTCCAGATTTGTGAAGGTGGTCGTGGAGGATTTGGTAATGCTCACTTCCCTTCTAGTACACGTCAGGCTCCGAACTTTGCTGAACTCGGTGATGCTGGAACTATCCGAGAGGTAAAAATGGAACTCAAACTCGTTGCTGATGTTGGACTTGTTGGTCTCCCAAATGCTGGAAAATCAACGGTTATACAATCTATTACCAATGTAAAACCAAAAATTGCCTCATATGCATTTACAACTCTTACTCCAAATCTCGGAGTAATGGAATGGAGAGATCGTTCTCTCGTTATCGAAGATGTTCCAGGACTCATCGAAGGTGCCAGTGAAGGAAAAGGACTTGGATTCCAATTCCTCAAACATATTGATAGATGTCGTATTATCATTCATCTTCTTGATGCTTCTCAGGGCGAAGAAGCGATGATCGAAAACTATAGAATCATCCGAAAAGAACTCGAAAACTGGAATGAACAAATGGCAGACAAAGA
>JAIESH010000094.1 GCA_019746175.1 Candidatus Altimarinota bacterium | reverse complement strand
AGAATCCCTACTTCTATCATCAGCTCCTGACAATAATAATGTATCATGAGAAACCATTCCTGATAATACTCCACTAACTGATACCGGTAGCACTCAAGAAGGAACAGGATCGACTACAACTGAAACTGAAGTAGAAACTGAAACAGAATCAGAAATAATAACTGAATCTGAAACACAGACTGATACAGAAATCCCAGTTACAGACCCTGAAACAGAAACAATTCCTGAGTAGTTTACCAAAAATTTATAAATGATGTTATTTCAAACTGAGGTGACATCATTTATTTTTTTATTATAAAATAGTCATTTCTGCTTTTTCCTTTGCATTTTAGAGAGTTTTACCTAGAATGCACTTGTTTTTTCACAAGATACCAATTTTGTGGAGTCTTATTTTTCTCATTTTTCCCTATGATAGCTAATCTTAAAAAGGTCTGGACAACAGATCATATTCGTCAAAAAATTATTTTTACAGTTTTGATGATCGCCGTATATAAGCTTCTTTCTGCTATTCCAGTTCCTGGTATTAATGTGGCTTTACTTTCAGCATTTACGGAACAACTTAGAGCAAATACACAACTTGCATTTTTTGGATCTATTATGGGTGGTGGACTTGAGCAATTTTCAATTATTTTGATGGGACTTGCTCCGTACATCAATGCAACTATCATTATTCAGCTTCTTGCTGTTATCGTTCCTTCACTTGATGCTCTCAAGAAAGAAGGTGAACAAGGACAGAAAAAACTTAACAACTACACTCGTTATCTTACTGTGCCACTTGCCCTTGCTCAAAGTTACGGAATGATTCTTCTTCTTAATACTATTGTAGGAACTGGTGGGGCTGCTCCAATTATCGATACAACTAACTTTTGGGGAGTAGTATTTCCTGCTATGGCGTATATTACTGCTGGTACCATGATCCTTCTTTGGCTTGGTGATCTCATCACTGAAAGAGGTATTGGAAATGGTTCTTCAATTATTATCTTCGCGGGTGTACTTGCAGGAGTTCCTCAACATATCCTCAACTACGTTACAACAGATAATTACGGACTTCTACTTTTTATATCTATTCTTACAGTTGGAGTAATATATATAATTGTTCGCTTTACAGAAGGATATCGAAAAGTTCCACTTATTTATACTCGTACCGGTCGAGACGAGCGTTCGTATTTTCCAATCCGAGTGAATCAAGCTGGAATGGTGCCTATTATCTTTGCTATTGCGATCATTACCTTTCCTTCACTTATCGGACAAATCCTTGCTAAAAGAGGTGGAACTGGAGCAACCGTAGGAGAATGGCTCTCAACGAATCTTTCTATGCAAAATCCAAGTTGGTTCTACATTTCAGCATACTTCTTACTGGTTCTTGGTTTTGCATTCTTCTATGTTTCTATTACATTCAATACAACTGATGTAGCAGAAAATATTCAAAAAAGAGGTGGATATATCCCAGGAGTTCGTCCAGGAAAAGAAACAGCAACATACCTTCAACAAGTTTCTGATCGTCTCAATCTTTGGGGAGGTGGATTCTTGGCACTTATTGCAGTATTTCCATATGTGATTACTAAGGTAAATGCTTACTTCAATCTTTTCCCAACTTCATCACAGATTGATTTTCTTATCTCAGGATCTGGACTTATCATCGTGGTTGGTGTAATTCTTGATATTATTCGTCGTATTGATACGGATATGAAGAGCTTTGATTACAAGAAATTTCACTAAAAATATCGTAGGTAACTGCAGATTTCATTGTCAGAATTCTTTTTTCTTGATTATTTACTTTAGGTAAACTCACTTCGAAAAAAGAATTCTTCCTCGAACTCCTTGTTTCCTACGATATTTTTTTATTCTGCTACTTTTATTTTTTTAATAATTTTAATTATGAGCCCTTCGCTCTCTTGAGCCTACTCTCCGCTCGTATATTAAAATTCCATTTTATTTCCTCACTACGTTTGATCTATCCTTCGGGAAATTCTGCATTCCGTTCGTAGATCAAAAGTTCGCTTTGCTCCTTTTATCTTTTCACTCCATTTGAATTATGAAAATTTGTGTTTGGGATACTGAAACAACTGGTTTTCCAGTAAGAGAGTGAAAACTCGAACAACAACCTTGGATTATTCAATTTGCTGCTATTGTTTGGGAACTTCATGCAGATGGTACTACAACAGAATTAGAACGTCATGATATCTTGATAAAACCTCGCGTTTCTATCCCGTTTGGTGCCTCACAAGTCAATGGAATCTATGATAAGGATGTTGCAGATAAACCCTATATCGAAGATAGTATCGATGTTATTATGAAGGTACTCAATGGTGCAGATATTGTGGTAGGACATAATATTTCGTACGATGAAGAAATACTGTGATATGAACTTGCTCGCCTCGGTAGAATGGGTGATTATACACCAGCACAATCCATCTGTACTATGCGTACCTCCACAGATTATTGTAAGCTTCCAGGTCGTGGTTTTGCTTGGAAAGCACCAAAACTTTCTGAGCTCCACCGCCTCTTGTTTGATGAATATTTTGATGGAGCGCATAACGCTCTCGTTGACGTAGAGGCGACGGCTCGTTCATTTTTTGAACTCGTGAAACGAGGTGTTATCAAGATTGAGAACAAAGTAGAAATGCGATTATTCTAAAAGATAAAGGTTGATATTTATTAAAGTTATATACATGTTATTTAAGGATTTACCGATTATTGAGCCGATTTTAAGAGCGATTGATGAGGAATGATATACTGCGCCAACACCTATTCAAGAAAAAGCAATTCCAGTGATTTTATCTGGAAAGGATTTTCTTGGATGTGCTCAGACTGGAACGGGTAAGACTGCTGCTTTTGCTATTCCTATTATTCAAAAACTTTTTGAAGGAAAAGATCCAAGCAAAGGACGTAGAAAAATCAAAACACTAATCGTGACTCCAACTCGCGAGCTTGCAATTCAGATTGAAGAGAATTTTCATTCTTATGGACGATATACTGGACTTCATCAGACGGTAATTTTCGGTGGTGTAGGTCAAGGAAAGCAAGTTGATCGTCTCAAACAAGGAGTTGATATATTGATTGCTACTCCAGGTCGCCTTCTTGATCTTATGGGGCAAGGATTTATTTCTCTTGCTGATGTGGAAATATTCGTACTTGATGAAGCAGATCGAATGCTTGATATGGGATTTATCCATGACGTCAAAAAACTTCTTAAAGTTATTCCTGTAAAAAGACAAACATTATTCTTCTCGGCAACTATGGCTCCAGAGATTATGACTCTTGCGAATGGAATATTACGTAATCCAACCAAAGTTGAGATTACTCCTATCTCTACAACAGCTGAGACAATCAAGCAACATGTGTATCATGTGGATAAAATTAATAAAAATCCACTTATGGTACATATTCTCAAAGAAGAAAAAATCAAAAATGTACTTGTTTTTACGGAAACTAAACATGGTGCCGATAAGGTAACTCGTTTTCTCGTAGAAAAAGGAATCTCTGCAGAAGCAATTCACGGAAATAAATCTCAGAACAATCGACAACGTGCACTGACAAACTTCAAGGAACAAACAACACGAGTACTTGTAGCGACAGATATTGCTTCTCGTGGAATCGACATTGATCAACTAGAATATATGATCAACTATGATATTCCAAATATTTCTGAAACGTATGTACACCGAATTGGACGTACTGGTCGTGCTGGAAACCGTGGAGTGGCGCTTTCATTTTGTGAACATGATGATCTTGAATTTCTTCAAGATATTGAAAAACTCATCTCACAAAAAATTCCCGTAATTGAAGATCATCCATTTCCAAAAACCAATTTCACAAAAAGTCCTCCAAAACAACAACGTGGAAGATGAGGTCAATGAGGATGACAGAAGCCAAGAGGAGAATCTAATCGTCCTCATACAAATAAGGCTCCACAAAAATCACATACTGCAAAACCTGTAGCTAAGAGTTCTCCAAATGCTGCACAAAAGGCCAGTGGAGCTCACTTTGCTCCTCGTCCCAAGTTCAAGTCACCGAATGCTAGATAATAATAAAATCCCCCAAATTTGGGGGATTTTATTATTTACCGGCTCGTTCGCGCATAAGCTTGATTTGTTCTTTATAGAATTCCTGAAGTTCAAGAATAATATTTCTTCTACTTTCTCAACTTACCGTTTTTTTATTAAGTTTTGCTTGTAGTGAACGAATACTGATATTGAGTTGATTTCTTTCTCAGAGAATTTTTTTACTAATTGTTTTCGTAGAGGTACTCATTATAGGTAATGATAGAATCGGAGTGATTGCCAGACTCGCAGTATTACTAGATATGGCCTGACTAGAGCTACTTCATCCACCTCCGCCACCACCTGGTCATACGCTCGAACCACCACCTCATGATGGAGGATTTACTGGTGGAGTTACGGGTGGTGTAACTGGAGGAACAATTACCACTGGTGCTGAGATAACTGAAGCAGTACAAGAACTCGTTCATCCACTATTCGTCACCGTAAGAATATATGGAGTTGTTGCGTTTGGTGGAGGAATAATTATAACAGAGCCAGATGATCCAAGTATAGTATTTCCAGGATTGAGAACCCCAGTGAGACTACCCGACAATGACCAGCTGAGTGTCGCTCCACTACCATTTACTACACTAGTTGGATTAATTGATATAGTACAAGTTGGTGCTGGTGTAATTGGTGGAGTCACAGGAGGTATTTCCATATTACCTAGAGCAAATACTCATAGATAGTTTGTAGTAAATGTACAAATATTGGTTGTTATTATACATTGCCCAATTTTTATGAATTTAGTTGATGTATTTGGAGTATAATATATAGACACAATTGAACCACTTTGAGCTACAATATCTGTGACCGAGATAGAAGCGAGTTGCCCAACTAATACAAGATTATTAGTTATATTTCCTACATTGAACATGAGCTGAGAACTCACGGAGGTATTTCCAGAAAGAGAGATAACTCCTCATGTATTTTCTATTCTTGGTGCTGACAACATTCCATTCCAAGATCCTGATGTTGAGAGAATTTGTAGATTGAGAGCTGGAATAGTAGTAGTGATTTTAGCGGGTACACTTTTTAGTATCAAAAATCCGCTACTCGTTGATCCACTCATAGTAACTCCCGAAGCAGTTGATCCACTGAGATATATTTCTCCTGATGCTACAGTTATTGGAGCTGTAACAGCAGTGGTAGTTACTTTTGGAGTAACGAAAGTGTATGGTGTGTAGAATTCTGGATTTGTGGCACCTCATGAGAGGCTTGTCATGGTAATTCTATAGTAATATGGAGTATCTGGAGTGAGTCTTGTAAGTATTGCTTTATATTCTTTACTATTTCCAGAGATTTCTCATGAAACTGCTTTTTGTAGTATTCATCCAGATAATACAACTGAGAGTCCTGTTCCATATAGAATCTCACTCTTTGCTTCTATGTCACTTGTAAAGTTAATGATTGCAGTGGATTCTCCTGAAAGAGTTATTTTTTTCGTGATAATTTTTGGAGCTTCACCAATTGATTGTTCAAGTACTTGTAACATTCAGAGAAGATTGAGTCTTTTTCCTGAACTAATTTTATTTTCAAAAGCTATTTTACTCTCTCAACCGAGAATCATGGCGCTTCGAACTTCACTAATAGAGGCATTCGATTTGTAACTCCAAGCGAGTGCTGCAGCTCAGGCAACATGAGGGGCTGCCATAGATGTTCCATTACTGTACTTGTAATCGTATGATTCATTCATGGTATTGAGATTCAGATTTTCTACCGCACAACCATAATGAGCAATAGTATTTTCTACATCATCAATAGAATCACTTCGCCAGAGTATACGAATATTGAGAGTTGTATTATTAATACTACTGAGTACTGGACTGACGATATTATATCTTTGATATTTTCCTGTATGACTATCTACTACAAGATCTTTTCATTGGCTGAATGCAATAATATCTTCATCAATTTTTTTAACTGACTGATATACTCAACCCGTACTTACCAGTACTTCAATATAGTCTTTATAAAAATTAGAACTCGGTGTATCGCACCAGATATTGAGACCGATACTTCCAACATTTCCAGTAATGGTTCAGAATGATTTTTCTATATAGGTAGTCTCACCAGAAACGTATGGAGTTTTTTTGTTTCCCCAGAGAGCATTCGAGAGATCAATTGATTCTCCGCTAGTGGTGATATTGGGGCGAATATCCCAATTATCTAGAGTTCCAGTCGCATTTTTTGACCATCCATTATTGAGGCGAATA
Source organism: Candidatus Altimarinota bacterium (assembly GCA_019746175.1). Classification (GTDB taxonomy): domain Bacteria; phylum Patescibacteriota; class Gracilibacteria; order BD1-5; family UBA2023; genus JABFSX01. The sequence goes on along the minus strand of JAIESH010000094.1, from coordinate 5,569 downwards.
GTATCGATAGCTCCGGATTGAGTAGTATAGACAGGAATACTGCTCCAAGTATTTGTTCCAGGTGCTGCGATATGAACTGTTCCAGTTCAATAATTAGAAAATGAGGCGAGAGAATCAGTTTGTGTGCTGGCTGCTACAGCGATGACATTAGAGAGTCATGGTATAGTAATGGTTCCTGTAAGAGTTCTCACATTTCCCACAATGATTTCCCCAGAAACGAGTGTATCGCTCCCGAATCCAGACGGATAATTTTTTGTATTAGTTCGTAATTCGAGATTGGCACCATCATTTCCAGCTGCAGCCACAAATAGTCCAGGAAAATTTTTGATAGCATTATATGAGAGTTGATCGAACTCACTTTCAGAATTGATTTGTTCTACTCCACCAAAACTTGCATTGATGACTCGAGCTCCATTATATTTTGCAAAATTTATTCCACGAATAATCGATGCAGTTGATCCACGTCATTTGTCATCGAGAATTTTTACAGCCATCAAACTCACATTCGGTGCTACACCAAGTAATCAGATAGTATTATCACTCACTGCTCCGATTGTACCAGCAACATGAGTCCCATGATAGTGTCCATCATTCGGATTGGTATCATTATTTACAAAATCATATCCATGAATACATCCACCGAGATTCATGCCAGTATCTGAAAGACAATTTGAACCGTTCCACATATGACCTGAGAGATCTGGATGGTTGTAGGTGATACCAGTATCGAGTACAGCTACAATAACTCCAGATCAGAGTTTCCCAGAAGCATAATTAATAGCTTCAGGATAATCTACATCAGCATCAATGCTTCCAGCGGTTCCATTGATAGTTTGTCATTGGTTTTCTAGTGACCAGAGTTTGCTATAGTCTGGATCATTTGTTGCAGTGATCTCATATATAAAATTTCGTTGAACATGTTCAATATTGGGATCTTTTTTGAGTTCTTCAATAATTCTATCGGTTGATTCTTGGTTATCAGTTTTTTCATAGGAACTGATACTCGATTCTACTAATACATGAATCAAATCAGATGAAGACGTTGATTGCATGATGGCGATATTGTTTTCGGGGATTGTATCTGTAGTTTCAAGACCTAGAGAAGTCTCAAGTTGCTCAACTTGGTATTGTCCTACAGTACTGGTAATATCAGATTTAAATTGTACAAGAATATCTCATTCAGTTTCTTTGATGGCCACTTGTTCTTCCATTATTTTTTCTTCCGCAATTTCTTCTACTGGTGGCGTCGTGATAGTTTCTTCGGATTCTTCTATATTTGTTTTTTCTGGAATTTCAATTGGCACTACAATAACTCCAGTATCCGCAGTTACTCATGTATCAGAAACTGATCCAGTATCTGAATTATTTTCAATTTCTTCAGGCATTGGCAAGATTGCTGTTTCTCCTGAAGTACTAGCATCTTGAGGTGTATTTTCTAGTATAATATCTGTATTATTTTCTCATTCAGAGAACACAATATTAGATCAAAAATCAGACGAATTTATCTCCTCAGCGTGAACATATATTGGTAAAAATGCCGACATAATAATACTGAGTATAGTATACTCAGAAATCAATATTTTAATTGAATTTTTCATATATAAAATTATATGTAATTAAGTGAATGTATGTATATTTCTGACTCGAATGTACCAAAATTAATCCAATATTCGTATGTGTATTGAAAATTAATTATAGATATTAAAAATTATAATGCAAATATTAATATGAAATAAAAAAATCCCTATTTTTGATAAGGGATTTTAACAGAAATGATTAGTTCTTCGTTATAATAACTCGTCTTTCCGACATATTAATGCTATCGATACTTACGGTGAGCTTTTCTCAGATAGTTGCAATTTTTTTGCCTGATAGAGTATGAATCGTACCTTCTATGGAGTTAATTTGATATTTGGCACGAGGAAGATAGAGTGTTGATTCTATTCCATTTTCGAGTTCTACAAATATTGCAAATTCTGCGAGTCCCGATATTTGTCCGCTATATTTTTTCCCGATTTTATCAGACATATAACGACAAGCATAGAGGCTATTCATGGCCCGTTCGATATCTTCCGCAGATCGTTCCTGTTCACTACATATTCGAGCGATCCTCTTGAGAATAGTTTTATAGTGTGATATGCGTTCACTAGAGAGTTTTCCTTGGATTTTTTCTTTTATAATTCTATGTATTTGGAGATCTGGATATCGTCTGATTGGTGAGGTAAAATGAGAATAATATTCGAGTGCGAGTCCAAAATGCCGAAATGGAGTATCACTATAAGTGGCCTTTGCCATTTTTGGAAGGAGTAACCGAGAATAACGATAGAGCTCAACAGGATCAGAAATACTTTCGAGAAATTCTCTTATATCAGTTGGTTCAAGTGCTTTGGTGGTTTTTGTTTTTCCAAAAATGATTTTTTTTCATTCTTCTTTTTGAGACTGGAGAACTCATTGTATGATTTCAGTTTGTTCATTGCCTGGAAGTCCATGAACTCTGGATAAAAAAGGAAGTCCATGCGTATCACACCATTTGGCTACTTCCTCATTGGCAAGAACCATGAATTCTTCAATAAGTTTATGAGCATTATTCCTTTCTCTTCTTCGGATATTTTTCGGAGTTTTTTGTATAGATGTATCGGTAGTCTCAAATTCAAAATATACTTCTGTCGATTCAAATGTAATTTTTCATTCTTTTCGTCGGCGTTTCTCAAGAATATGATACAAACTAAAAGCAATTTCAAGAGATATATCGATTTCATTATCCTTTTTTCATATTGAATTTTCATGTGTCGCTATCTCTTCATAGATACCACGATGACCACTTTGTATAATACTTTCAACAATATCTGTATGTTTTACAAATCCGTGATGATCGATTTCCATAACACAAGAAAGTGTCAATTTTGGCTCTCCAGGATGTAGGCTACACAGATCATTGGAAAGGACCTCTGGGAGCATCGGAATCACTTTTCCAGGCGTATATATACTAGTGGCTCTTTTGAGGGCTTCCTTATCTATTGGTGATCATTCTCTAATATATTCACTTACATCGGCAATATGTACTGCGAGGAGATAATTTCCATTATCTATTTTTTTGATAGATATCGCGTCATCGAGATCTTTTGCATCAGATCCATCGATAGTAAAAGTGAACCAATTACGAAAATCAGTTCTTTTTGAAATATCAGTTCTATGTTCTTTTTTTATAATATTCCCTTCTTCTAGTATTTCTAGTTTGAATTCAGTTCTTGCTCCTGAGAGAAATAATATGAGTCGTTCCTCAAGGTCTATATCTTCTTCATTCCCGAAGAGTCCGATAATTTTGATAGTGTCATTCGTTTGAAATCTGACACTAACGATGCTCCCATCGCTATAATTATTATCGATATTTAGTGAGAGTATTTCCAGATTTCATTGTTCTCCAATAATTTTAATATATTTGTTATTATTTCTCGAAACTACTTTCGCAAGCAGTACTTCTTCTGATCTTTTTATCAGGTGTATGATTTCTACCTCAGCCATTCGCGAACCATCTCATTTTTTGCTAATTCGAGCCTTTACACGATCACCGTGAATATATCACTTTTGAACAGAATATGGTTTTACAAAATAAGAAATATCTCCAGAAACAAGAGTGATTTTTCTTGGAGAGTAATTGATTGTACCAGAGATGAATAGATGGGAACGAGACAAGGGTGAGATTTTTTAAAAAACGGATACCTACATCCAAAAGGGAAGTATATATCCGTTACTATAGAGAAAAATCTTTATTTTACAATACTTATAATAGAAGATCAACCTCAGTATATGCAATTTTTTTGAGAATAGCATCAAGTCCAGTTTTATGATGTGGTATCATAGGTTTTGGAAGATCTGTAATAGGAAACCAAGCCAGATCAGTGGCGAGATTTTTCTCACGTATTTCTGGTGCATTTTCATAGTGTTCGATATGTCCAAAATAGACAATCTTGGTTCCTTGAACAGAACGATGCATAAGAACAGTTTCATTGATAATATCTAGAGGATTGGCATTTATCCCAATCTCTTCTTTTGCTTCGCGTAATGCAGCTTCTCTAAGGAATTCATTCTCGTCTACTTTTCCTCATGGAAATGCCCAAAAATTTGGCCAAATTGCAGTTTTGTCAGATCTCTTCATAAGAAGCACATGAGAACCATGAGTAATAATCAGATTAGCTGCAGCAGGGATAAGCACACGAGACATAGAGAAGATGAAAATTATATATTCAAAAAGTAAATTACCCGAGATTCATAGTGTCTATATCTCATTTGAGAAGAATTTCATTTTTGATTCTTGGATTATAGTAGTTGTAGATGAGTTTAACGATTTCTGTTTTATCAAGTTCATCGGCTTTGAGCCCGATAGCTTCAAGACTCATCTTGACCGTAGACATGCGTTCATAGTTTCATTTTTTGAGACGTGCAACGCGTACTCGATTGGCTCTGATATCTGCTACCGATTCTTCTTGAGAGAGGGCTGACCAGAATGATTTGAATACTCCAATGAAATCAGTTTTTCGAACACTTTCATTATTTTCTACATCAAATGGAACGACAATATAGAATTCTTTTTTCATGATCTGTGCCAGATCGATAAGTGTAGTGAGAAAATCTACGTATTTATAAGTTTGTTCTTGGAGGAGGGGATTTTCTTGTTTGAGAGCCAGATTCTTGAGCCGATTGATATAGGTTTCAATATCTACCTTGAGAGATCGTATAATGATCTGAATAGGAAAGTTGAGTGCATTGAGAAATCTTTGATAACTCATAAGTATAGCATCTTGTTCCTCGACACTTTTGAGATTAAAATTGAGTGCATGAACACGAAGTACCATGCGAGATGATCCATCTTTCATCATTATCATGTTTTCTCGAATCTCTGAAAAAGGCAGATATCGTTGGGTGCTAGTGTCTTTTGCGGGTTTTTTACCAGTTCGTACTGTATCAGTTGAGGACATAATATTTGTTTAGAGTTTACCAATTTTATTTTCCAGTTCGTCAGATGACATTTGATCGTAACTTTTATTTGATTTTACTTCTTTTTGAGGATTGTTTGGGAGTATATATCCAACTTCCATCTCACTGTAACTATCGGCTCATTGAGACCACATGCGCGATTTGGAATTAAGAGAGAGTCTGAGAAAATTGAGAGTAGCTGGTAAAAATGTCATTTCTGAGATTTTGAGTAGTGCTACTATTACTCCAATAATAGCAAATGGAGCTCCAAGTATAACTCCAACTTCGGCTCCAAGTCGAGTTTCTGTGTATTTGAATATACCATATCCAATTCCTCCCCAGACCATCATGATCATGAGTTGTCGGAGAGATAGTCCAGCGACTATGACATCTTCGTTTTCGATTTGAATAGGAATTTTGTATTGCATATAAGATGAGTATATCCTAAGCGAGCATAAACCGCAAGCATATTATAGATATTTCTTTTGACTTTTTCGACCTTCATCGTATAAATGGTGGGATAAATTTCATATATCAACTTACCATTCTCTTGTATGTTTTCTTTTGTAAAAAATCGTTTTTACTTCTATGCTAT
>JAIESH010000082.1 GCA_019746175.1 Candidatus Altimarinota bacterium | reverse complement strand
AAAAAAATATAATCAAGTACGAGCCTCGGTGGCACCTTTCGATAAAACGAACCGAAGCACATGAAATTTTATTTTGTGTGCTTTTTTATTTTTCTAAATTGTAATTTACCTATGCACCGAACACATACCGCTGGCGAACTCAACGCCTCACATATTGGACAAACCGTTACTCTCTCTGGATGGGTAGCCAATCGTCGTGATCATGGAGGACTCATATTCATCGATGTCCGTGATCGATATGGAATCACTCAAACCGTATACGATCCTACAGAAAATGCTGACGCTCATGCTGTGGCTGATACATTCCGCAGTGAGTATGTTGTGAAACTTACAGGAACCGTACGGGCTCGTCCAGAAGGTCAGACCAATGCGAAACTCTCAACAGGGGATATCGAAGTGATCATCTCTCGTGCTGAGGTCCTCTCGAAGTCTGATGTTCCACCATTTGAAATCACTGAATACACTGGAGCATCTGAAGAAATCCGTCTCAAGTATCGCTATCTCGATATGCGTCGTAAATCAATCTTTGATAAGATTGCCTTCCGAGCTGAGATGAACAAGTTTACTCGTGATTGGTTTACGGAAAATGGATTTCTCGAAGTACAGACTCCGATATTCACCGTATCATCTCCAGAAGGAGCTCGTGACTACCTCATCCCATCTCGTCTTCATCCAGGAAAATTCTACGCACTTCCTCAGGCACCACAACAATACAAGCAACTTCTCATGGTGGGTGGAGTAGATAAATACTTCCAGATTGCTCCATGTTTCCGAGATGAAGATCCAAGAGCAGATCGTCACTCATGTGAGTTCTATCAGATAGATTGTGAGATGAGCTTCGTTGATCAAGAAGATGTGTTCAAGGTTGCTGAGTCTTTTGCAAAAAATCTCATTAATGATATTACGCCTAAAAAACTCGTAAAACTTGAATCAAATTCAACATTCAAGCGGTTCACTCATAAGGAAGCCGTGAATCTCTACGGTTCAGATAAACCAGATATCCGATTTGATATGCACTTCGAAGACTTCACTGCTGAGTTCGCGGATTCTGGATTCTCACTCTTTCAGAAAACCGTTGCAGAAGGTGGAATCGTGAAAGCTATGAAACTCGAAGGGAAGACTCTCTCTCGTTCTGAGATCGACTCACTCACCGAAGTAGCGAAATCTCTCGGAGCTGGAGGACTCGCGTATATCATCTACGAAGCTGACGGTCCAAAATCTCCAATTCTCAAATTCTTCACTGGAAACGAACTCGCATCACTCGAAGCAAAACTCTCTCCAAAAGTGGGTGATATGATATTCTTCGGAGCAGGTGAATACAAGACGACTTGTAAGGTTCTCGGTGGAGTGCGTCTCGCTTGTCGAGATAGATTCGCACTTGTGAACAAAGATGAGATTGCATTTGCCTGGGTGACGGACTTCCCAATGTACGAACAAAAGGATGACGGTTCATATGATTTCGAACACAACCCATTCTCGATGCCTCATGGAGGACTCGCAGCCTTCGAAGGAAATCCTGATCCACTCACCATCTACGGTTGTCAGTATGATCTCGCGTGTAATGGATATGAAGTTCTCTCAGGTTCTATCCGTAATCACAATATCGAGTCACTCGTGAAGGCGTTCAATATTGTAGGAAAAGGAGAACAAGAAGTGAAGGACAAGTTCGGTGCGATGTATACAGCATTCCAATACGGTGTTCCTCCACATGGTTGATTCGCATTCGGATTCGATCGTCTCCTCATGATCATCCGTGATGAAGATAATATCCGTGAGATCTACGCATTCCCTAAATCTGGAAAAGCGGAAGATGCCATGATGAATGCTCCTGCAGAAGTGGATGAGATCCAACTTCGAGAACTTCATATTAAGATTCGCGAATCAAATAAATAAAATAAAAATCCTCCGATTGGGGGGATTTTTCTTGGATTTGTCTTTGTTATTAGCTCGTATACGGATACGATGAAACTATGAATACATTTCTTATCATCCTCGCAATTGCACTCATCGTCTGGATAACCGGAACTCTCATCGTAGTACGCTGAATTGAGGAGCCTGTATATATCCTCGTCGAGAAGAGAGATGGATATGAGATACGAGAGTATAGTTGATATATCGTTGCTGAGATAGAGGTTGAATGAGATATGCGAACGGCAATGAATAATTGATTCCGTCAATTGGCTAGATATATCTTCGGAGGGAATACCTCACAGACCGCTATCAAGATGACGGTCCCAGTTATGGATACTACCAAAACATCAGAATCCATCGCGATGACTGCACCGGTTATGGACACGGTTTCGAGTAGTGGAAAACACATCGTAGCGTTCACTATGCAAAGTAGTTATACACTTGAAACTCTCCCAAAATCTAATAATGCGAATATCCGCTTTAGATCAGTAGATAAATCCAGAAGAGCTGTACTAGAGTACAGTTGGTATGCAACGGAGTCGAGAGTAGCTGCCAAGAAAAAACTCCTTGAGGAGTTCCTCATTCGCGATAAATATACTATAAAATGAGAGATGATCTCTGCACAGTATAATCCGCCATTCAGTTTTCCATCACTTCGGAGGAATGAAGTTATGGTGGATATAGAGTAATTAATATAGATTTCCTTGCTTTTTCTCACGTTTTCCATATCTTCAGCTTAAGACATAACGTCTTTCATTATGAATCACTCCACGCAATACATCGTATGTTGTATGTCTCCGAATCCTCGGGGATATTTTGCGTAGGTATTTCATATTTGAAATTACGAAAAATATAATTCCCCGAAATAATTCGGGGAATTTTTTATGTCTCAAATATCAATAGGAGAAAATACTATGTCAGAATCTGTCATTGGAACGTTTGGTTGTGAGAGTTATCAGGCACTTGCTTGGCATATTGCATCTTGCCACTGGAAGATGCAAACCGTGCCAGAAGGATTAATCGATGACCTACGTGGCCTCGATTCGTTTAGTCTAGAAACCCTCAAAAACTTACGTGCTAAATACGTACATCCTGAGTCTGAATCAGTGCTCGGATGACATCAATACATAAAAACGGGACAATTGTACCCGTTTTTATATTGCGAATATTTACTTGATTTTCAGCCGTGTTTGCCTACCATATTTGAGTTATTCTTTTAATTATTCAGATATGTCACTTACTGTAGATCCTCATGATTTTATTCAAGATCAGATAAATTCCCGAGCGCAAGATCCTGTTTTGCATAGTGATTTATCAGATGATCTCACTCAACACTTACTCAAGAAACAAAAGAACGACTGACTGAACTCCTTTCTCGTAATATCGAGATCAAATCAGCTACATTTACTATAGAATTAGAGGAACTCCTTTTTGAAGTTGTATAATAAAAAAATCTCCCGAAATATTTCGGGAGATTTTTTTAGATCAGTTTCTCAATATCTCACTTGATGGAGAGAGGAGTAGTCGTTGGAGCATATCGGTCCACTACATTTCATTCTCGATCTACGAGAAATTTGGCAAAGTTCCACTTGATAGCATCTCCGAGAATTCCACCCTTTTCTCACTTGAGAAATTGGTATAGTGGATCTGTATTATCACCGTTAACGTCAATTTTCGCAAAAAGCGGAAAGGTTACTCCGAAATTCATCTTGCATACTTGAGTGAGAGTTTCATCCGTCTCGGGTTCTTGATTCATGAACTGATTACAAGGGAATCCAAGTATCATGAGGTCATCGTGAGAATAGTTATTCCAGAGAGTTTCGAGTTCTTCAAATTGTGGAGTAAGACCACATTTGGTAGCAGTATTGACTATGAGGAGTACTTTTCCTTTGTATTCTGACATGGAGATCATATCTCCGTTTGGTTTTTTGACCGATATATCGTATATATTCATAAGTGAAGTTTATTAAGTAAACCGATTATATGAATCATAGACAATAAATCAAATTAAAATGAGATTAATTCTCATATAAAATAAGATGCAAATAATTGCATTTTTTATAATATCTTTTATATTTACGGGGTTTTATGAGCCAAGAAGCTTCTGTTTGCTTGGTTTGAAAATAGAAACTTTTAACATCTTTGAAAGGAGAAGGCCATGGACTGGCTTACTAGCGGTATTACAGGAGCCACTTGGTGGCAGATCGTGATATACACACTCGTGGTGACTCATATCACGATGATCTCTGTGACGGTCTTTTTGCATCGACACCAAGCACATCGTGCATTGGATCTCCACCCGATTCCATCTCACTTTTTCCGTTTTTGGCTCTGGCTGACGACGGGATTTGTGACCAAGGAATTTGTAGCCATTCACAGAAAACACCATGCTAAGTGCGAAACGGAAGAAGACCCACATTCTCCGCAAACACGGGGCATCTGGACTGTGCTTCTTCAGGGTGCTGAACTCTATCGGTTAGAGGCAAAAAATCTCGAAACCCTAAAAAATTATGGGAAAAATACTCCCGATGATTGGGTTGAGAAATATGTCTATACCCGGTATAGCAGACTAGGGATTGTTGCATTGATGCTCATGATTGATCTAGCACTTTTTGGTGTTATCGGTATCACTATCTGGGCAATACAGATGGCCTGGTCGCCGATCATGGCAGCTGGTGTGATCAATGGCTTAGGTCACTATTGGGGTTATCGCAACTTTGAAACGGCTGATGCGGCGACCAATATCTCACCTTGGGGAATTCTGATTGCTGGGGAAGAACTCCACAATAATCATCATACCTATCCCACCAGTGCAAAGCTGAGTGTGAAGTGGTATGAATTCGACATCGGATGGATGTATATCCGAATCTTGTCGTTCTTCGGCGGAGCAAGTGTCAAAAAAATCCCCCCTAAGATGAAATTTGGCAGTTACAAGCCAGTCGTAGATCTCGTTGCATTGAGCGTCTTGGTGACACATCGTTTTGAAGTCATGGCGATCTATGGTCGGGAGATCAAGAAGGCTTGCGCCTTGGAATTGTCCAAAATGGGACTTACATCCCAGGAACGGACACTCCTCTCTTTGGCCAGAAAATGGCTTCATCAGAGTCCTGAGCGTATTCCTCTCGAGGTCAAAACTCAGCTTGAAATGCTCGAGAATCCGACCGTAAGGAGGTTAGCAAACATGCGAGATCGTCTCCAGACTTTGTGGCTCGAAAGAAAGGCGAGCAATCATGAGTTGGCAGATCGCTTCCAGGCTTGGTGCAGTGATGCTCAGGCCTCCAATATCGAAGCACTCCAGTTGATAGCAAGGCAAATCCAGTCCATGCAATCTCTCCAAAAGTAAAGTTATGAAAGGTTTTTTCTACCCCCCGTTTACGGGGGCTTTTTTATGCCTGTATGAGTTTTTCTTTTTCTATTTTTGTCATCTGTTTTATCTCGTATTCTCTTTTGCAGGCTTCACTTCGAGACTCAAATCATTCATTATATAAGAGTTCCACTGGTCTACGCATTTGTGTATATTTGGCTCATTTTTTTCAATGGTTATGTTCAGTGACTCTGCGATCGAGATCAGTCGTAATGCCCGTATATAGGCTATTATCAGCACAGCGAAGAATGTAACAAAAATAGGTATTCATTATTTTATATAGGTTTGCGGTTTATAAAGGAGAGAAACGAGCACAAAACTAATAATCATGAGGAGAAACCAGGCAGTTATTTTTTCTATTCCGACCATATGCCAAATATGAGTTTGTGAAGGATATACCCATATGCGTGCATAGGTGGCAATATTTTCAGCAAACCATATAAAAAGAGCCACCAAGAAAAATCAGAAAGCGAGATTCATAGAAAAATAGTTTTTGTGTGGTTTAAAATGAATTCTTGTTCTCCCAAAAGTACATAAAATAGCTACTATTATAATATATCGGATATCGTAGATAAAGTGATGACTAAAAAAATTGATATAGATAGCAATCGCAATAACTATGGTATAGATTTTTTTGGGATAATTGGTGTACTTGAATTCAAATATTTTCCATACACGAGCAATATAGCTTCCAACGGCTGAATACATAAAACCCGCAAAAAGTGGTACCCCCAATATTCCTATCGTATAGTCACCTGGATATGACCAGGATCCGATACTCGGATGTGTTTTGAATATTTCCATTACCATTGCGATAATATGAAATATCATAATAATCATGAGTTCCTTGGTAGATTCAAATCGAGTTTTTATCAGTATAATCTGAAAAATTATTACCATGATAAATAAAAAATCATACTGAAATAGTAGTCATTCGAGCGGGTAGTAGTATCTAGTCATAACAATGAGAAGAATAATAAAACCTCAAAACAAACAAGCAAAAGCTTGTTTGTAGATAAAAATAAGAAATTCTATAAAAAATGTTTTGATACTAGACATATCTAATTCGGAGAGTTATTTTTTCTTGAGTACTTTTCTAGAAGTAGTGAATCCACTCTTGATTTCCCATTCAATGTTGGTTTCTTTTTTGAGAAAATTGAGAAGGGCGATATTGGCTTTTCCATCGGTAGGAGATGCCTTGAGTCGTATCTTGATAGTGCCATCGGGAAGTGTATCTATGTATTCATCTTTTTTAGATCCAGGAGTTACTTTTATTTGGATAATATCCGATGAAATATGAGGGAATTGCATACGATAAATATATGAGAAAAACAACTTAAAACAACCCTAGAAAAGTTTTTTGAAAAATATGTCCTCAGAATATTGACAAATAGAGTTTTTAATATACATTACGCCAGTCGATTTTTCTGATTCTAGCTCTATGAATCTCATATGAGTCATTACAGGAAAATAATATCCATTTGAGGGAGAACAAGAACAATGAATCAAGAACTTTATAAAACACGTATTCTTCGCCAAGAAGATGTGGAAAGTGAAGAAAAATGTTTACAGGCTGTTATAAGAATCATCTTCAGTGCCTTGAATGTAGATTCCAGGTTAATTAAAGAGATTGGATCTCATCCCAAGCAATTAAAAAGACTTTCTCGACGTTTTTCGAAGGTATATGCCTTAGGATTTGAAGAAAAAGTCACTGGAAATCCCACATTCCATCGTACTGTAGCTGAACTTGGTATACCCGTTCTTATCTCAAGGGAATAAGACAATGAAAAGGGCTCGTTTGAGCCCTTTTTGAAAAAATACAACTATAATCAATTCTGCTTGATAAGTAAGAATATCATCTGTCCAAAAGTTTGAATCGCAACTCCCATAAGAAATAATCCAAGAATACGAATAATGAGATGTGTTCATGCTTCTCATAGTTTTTTGATAGCCTTTCCACCGAACATAACAACAATAGCAGTAATAAGACTTGCGAGCGTAATAGCAATGAGTCCGTTGAGAATCCCATAACTATGCATAGAAATAACATAGGCAATACCAGGAGCTGAGAAGGTAAGTGGAAAAGCAAGTGGAACAATGAGTCCCTTATTCAGGTATTCATGAATGAGATGATCTCATTCTACTGTATTAATTTTTGTGGCATCAGTTTCTTGTCATTGAACCATAGAAAATGCAATAAAGAATAAGATAACCGCTCCAGCAATTCTAAAATATTCTGTTTGAAGTCCGAAAAAAGCGAGTAAATATTGTCCCAAGAAAAATGTTGTCAGCATTCCAATAAAGATGACAAATCCAATTCTTCTTCCGTCTTTTTTGAAATCTTTTTGCGTTGCATCAGGATGTAACTTCGCATAAAAAGAAAGTGTAGTAAGTGGTTCAAGTAGGGCTATAAGAGCCAGAAGCATTGTTCCAATAAGTGCGAGATTGATAGTAAAATCCATAGTTTGTTATAAGTAGTTTTAGGTATATAAATTGGATAAAAAATCCCCTTAAACTTGAGGGGATTTTTTTATTATTCAAGTTCAAGATATTCATCAATACGAACTTGCCATACGAATTCATCGATATGTGAAACCATAATCATGGTTCCTTGATATTCATCGAGTGCCTTCGCAATGACTGGAAGATGACGGAAGTTGATATGATTGGTTGGTTCATCGAGGATGAGGAGTCCTGGTTTTTCGAGGGCGAGTTTTGCAAACATTACGAGACCTTTTTGTCCTTCAGAGAGTGCTCCAATTGGAGTTGCCATGAGTTCTCCAGTGATGAGAAATCCAGAGGCAAATGATCTGAGATCTTTATCGAGTGCTGTTCGACCAGAGGCATCAAAGAGACAATCATATACTTTTTGAGAAAAATCAAGTGTTGAAAAATCTTGACGATAGTATCCAATTTTTACATTTGGTCCAATTTTTACTCCTTTAGCAGTACCCTTAGCAATCGATTCAAGAAGTGTTGACTTACCAATACCATTTGGTCCTGAGAGGAGGAGATGACGGTTTTTTCCGAGAGATACAGATACTTCTTTTTCAACGGGTACATGATTGCGGATGATCTGTAGACTCGTTATCTCGATGATCTGTCCACCGATTCCTTCCTGATTTGGAATAGTAAAATCTCGGATCGTCTTATCTTCACGACGAACATCACCCTTATTAGCTTCGAGTTCTTCGGCTTTTTCTACCATTTTTTTCGCAACAGCTCGGAGTTTTCCTCCCTTATGAGCAAACACATTGGCTTGATCTTTGTTGGCTTGGATTTCTTTTTCGAGTCGTGCATTTTCACGATTTTGATTCTCAATTCGTCGTTCTACTTGCTCGACCGCATCATGGTAGTTTCCGACAAATTGCTCAACTTTTCTTGTCCAAACATCGAGATAGAGAATACCATCCGTAAATTCGTTCAAAAATTCGGCATCATGGGAAATCACGAGTACTGTTTTTGGATAATTTTTGAGAAATTCAGTCATATGCCAGATTCCATCGGTATCAAGATTATTCGTTGGTTCATCAAGAAGAAGTATATCTGGATCTTGAATAAGAGCTCCTGCAAGAAGGAGACGAGCCTGTTGTCCTCCTGAAAAAGTCTTAACTACTCGATTCAAGAAGTCAGCAAACACAATTTCTTTCGCAGGAAGAAAATTCACAGCAGTGAGGGCCTCTTGAATATCACGGTCAATATTGTGTGCATCACTGCGAGAATATTTACGGAAATATGCCCCAAGAGTCAGTTCCTTATCTTCTGGATGCATCACTTGGCGAGCAATGGCGATATGTTGTCATTGTGTGATGAGAATACGACCATCATTGACCTTGTATTCTCCAGTAATCATCTTGAAAATAGTTGATTTACCAGCTCCATTTTGTCCCATGAGAGTGATCTTTGATCCTTCACGAACAGAGAAACTTGTCTCATCGAGGAGCCACTTTGGTGCTACATACCCGTAGGTTACTTCATCAAATCGGATAATAACATCTCACTTAGCCATATATTTTGGGGTTAAAATCTAGTATGGTTCATTTTTCGCGATTATTGTATGGAAAAGTTCAAAAAAATCAAAAGTTTGTCATTTGTATTTTTTGAATTCAGAATTAATTTCGAATACTACATTTTTCTACGTATTTTTTCGCTATTTTTTGCCATTCAACAAGTACACTAGGGGCAACTGATTCACCTTGAAAATTAGGATCGAGAGTATGTCCATCACGATAGTTTTGTAGATAGTATTGTTTCGCTCATTCTATATTTTTTGCTATTTCTTCTATTGTTTCCGATGTATGAATTCATCATATTACAGTCGTTCTAAATTCATAATTGGGTGCGTAATTTTTTATAATATCAATACTCGACTGAAATATTTCATTTTCTATGTTTACTCAAATAAGGTTACTATATTTAGATCCACTTAATCCTTGTTTAATATCCATTGCTATATAATCTACGAGGTTTTGTTTGAGGAGTTTTTTGATAATATTTGGTCGAGTACCATTGGTATCAAGTTTTACGAGAAATCATAAATCTTTTATTTTCATACAAAAATCCGTTAAGTCCATGTGTATAGTTGGTTCTCATCCACATATGACCACTCCATCCAGAAATCCTATACGACTTCGTAAAAACCTGAAAAATACCTCTTCAGAAATAAAACTTTTTTTTATTTTCTTAATCTCTTCTGGGAGTACAAATTCCCTATTGTGACAATATCCACAACGGAGATTGCACCCAGGTGTGAAAATAAGCGTTGCAACTTTTCCTGGATAATCAAGAAGAGTGGATTTTTTAATACCAGAAATTTGCATAATTATGTATATTCTTGGATAAATTTTGAGTTTGCTGTTTCGTGTTCGTTAAAGTAGGATCTTGAGTAAAACTCTGATTTTTTTCAATTATTAAATTGACTTACAGGACGGTAATACCCCATAACACGAGTATATATTTCGCATTTTGTGCGAAGTGAATTTGAAGATGTAGAAAGTGGTATGTTATTTTGCATAATAGTAGAGAGTTAAAAATTTTTAAATATTGGCTTCTTCAAGTGTTTTCATTTTACTTGAATCAGCGGTGTAATGTACTCTGAATTCGGTGTCATATTTTTTCCCAGTGTATCCGATTTCTTCATCACATTTTGGACAATAATCATGTTCACCATTGATATATCCGTGTTTTGGGCATATAGAAAATGTTGGAGTGACTGTGATGTAGGGGAGTTGATAATTGGATATAACTTTTTTGATAAGAGCCTTACAAGATTCTGTATCTGTGAGTCTTTCTCCCATATACAGATGTAGCACAGTGCCTCCAGTATATTTAGTTTGAAGCTTATTCTGGTATTCGAGTGCTTCGAATGCATCTTCTGTATAATTTACAGGAAGTTGTGTAGAATTTGTATAATATGGATTTTCTTGTGTTCCAGATTGTATAATTCATGGAAGTTGTTTTTGATCTTCTCGAGCGAATCGATATGTTGTTCATTCTGCTGGAGTAGCTTCTAGATTGTACATATTTCCCGTTTCTTCTTGATATTCCTTGAGTATGCTTCTCATATAATCGAGAATATCCAGTGCAAATGCCTCTCCCCATGGAGTGGATATATTTTCTTTTCCTTGAGTAAAATTTTCTATAGCCTCATTCATTCCATTGAGTCCTATAGTAGAAAAGTGATTTCGAAATGATTTGAGATATCGGTATGTGTATGGATATAGTCATCATTTGAGCCAACTTGTAAGGGTAGTTCTTTTGGTTTCTAGAGATTCTTTTGCAAGATCCATCAGAGATCGAACTTGTGATTTGAATCCATCCAAATCACCTTCATGATTATACCCTATACGGGCCATATTGATGGTTACTACACCAATTGAACCCGTCATTTCTGCAGAACCAAACAGACCATTTCACCTTTTTAGGAGTTCACGTAGATCAAGTTGTAGTCTACAACACATAGATCTTACAGCTCATGGCTTGTAGGCTTCGTTATTTTCCACAGTTTTATTATTTCCATTCTCGTCAATCACTCTTTTGTATTGTGACCCTACGAAGTTCTGAAAATATGGAAGTCCATATTTTGCAGTCATCTCAAATATTCCATTCGCTTCATCACTTTCCCATGGAAAATCTTCGGTAATGTTATAGGTAGGAATGGGAAATGTAAATGTTCTTCACCTGTAATCTCATGCTGAATATACCTCAATAAGTGCTCTATTGATAATTGATCTTTCAAGATCGAGCTCTCCAAATTTTTTGGAGTATTCGCCACGATCATATCAACCAAGATGGAGTCATTTATCCCTCAGATCATCTGGACAGGTCCAATCGAGTGTTATGTTGGTAAATGGCGTTTGAGTTCCCCATCTGGAAGGCACATTTAAGCCAAATACAAAATTTTGC
>JAIESH010000022.1 GCA_019746175.1 Candidatus Altimarinota bacterium | reverse complement strand
CTTCTGGATCTCTATCTGAAATATGTTTTGCTATATGAGTTGTCATAATAAAAGAATATAATTAAAAATATAAGTAAATTATACTATTTTTAAGTAATGAGGCAATTTGGGTTTTCTTTAAAATACATAAATTTTATTTTTTTAGTTCTGTAAAATTATTAGATTTATACTTTTCTTTAATATCTGGTATTCACATTTTTGAAGTGATTTGATCATTCATAATCACTTTAGCTGCTTCTAATTGTCTATCAAATATAGAATCATAATCCTTATTGGTAAGGACAACATAAACATCTGGTGTAATTCCCTTTATATCAATACTCTTATCTTTTGGTGTATACCAACGAGCTGTAGTAATTTTCATAATACTACCATCTCCAAGATCAAAAGGCTCTTGTACTGATCATTTTCCATACGATTTTTCTCCAAGAAGAATTCAGCGACCATGATCTTGAACAGCTCCAGCAAATATCTCACTCGCTGATGCACTATAATCATTAATTAATACAATAATTGGCATTGTAATATTAATCTTTGAGAATGCTGAAGTATATTTTGTATCTGTATTTTTAGGATCGTTTTCTTTTATAGTAACTATTGGGGTATTTTTTGGAAAAATAACTGAAGCAAGTTCTATGGCAGTATCAAGATAACCTCATCCATTATTTCTAAAATCAAGAATAATTCATTGAGCACCTGATGAAACGAGGTTATTCCAAGATTTTACAAACTCTGGTCATGTGTGTTCTCCAAATGTAGCAATCTCAATATAACCAATTTTTTTATCAAGCATTTTTTCTCAAACTGATGGTACATTAACTTTATCGCGAGTAACGCTTACAAAAAGCTCAGTATTATCTTCTCATCTTTTGTATGTTATATTAGCTATAGTTCCCTTTGGTCATCGAATAGATTTTACAGCTTCTTCGGTTGTTTTTCCAACAATATTTACATCTCCTACTTTTGTCATAATATCTCAAGCTTTGAGTCCTGCTTTTTCAGCAGGAGACCCAGCTATTATTTTCATAATTTTAATTCATCTTGGATTATCATTGATGACTGCACCAATTCATTCAAAATCACCACGGAGTGCCTCCTCAAATTCTTCGGTTTCCTTTTTAGTAAAATAAGTACTATGCTTATCTCAGAGTCAGTCTACTACGGATTTAAGTACAGCATCCTCAATTTCTATTGTTGATTTTTGTTCAAAACCATATGAATATTTTCTAATAATATTCATACTTTTTTTGATCTTATCCGTAAGAAAAATCTCTTCATTAGAAATGATATTTTGAGAATTTTGTACAGTAACTGTTGGCAGATACATTGTTACATATATTCCGATAAAATATCCTACAATAAGTCAAAAAAGTATAAAAATAATATATCTAAAATCTCTATTTTGTGTAAAAGTCATACAATCTTTGTTTTGTTTTTTTATATATAATCAATATAGGAAAATTTGATTAAAAAACAAATCAATATTATTTTAATTTTTCACAATATTTCATATGTTAAAAAGTTATTTAATTTCAATTCTATAAATAATTACTTATATAAGCTTTATAAAATAATGTGTATTAAAAATATCTATTTTTTTCTACTTTAAATAACATATATATTTATAGTTAAAGATTAATAAAGTATATTAAATTAAAAAATTAAAAATTCTTTTCAGAAAAAGGTTTTGTAAATTTGTTAAAATCGATATACTTTGAGTATGCAATTTTTTGGAATAGTACTCAAAACACGTAACGAAAAATCCCAAACTTTACGGAAGGTAATACAATCTTTGAATATATGACCAGAAGAAAAAGATTTATACTTACTTTCTTTAGATATTTTAAGTGATCGTGATTTTGGTGTTTTTTTTGATAATCTTATGTCTCAAGTAAATAAATCAAAAAATACGAAAGAGTATAGTATTGAACCACTTACTTCAAAGATTATTTAGATAAAGTATGCAATATCAAGCTACATGCTCGAAATGAAATAAAAAACTTACACTTACACTCACTGCAAATGATATTGAAAGCGCTAGAGCTGCATTGCATGGTCAGGGTTATTCTATTATAGAAATTCATGAAGATACTGGTTCTGTTACTGAAGATGGAAATTTTTTTTATTTCGATGCTCGTGTAAATGGAATTCTCCAATCTGGAAAAATTAAATCGACTGATATATTTAAATCATATAAAAAACTTACAGAAGATCTGAAGTATGATGTTATCTATATTTATACTAACGAATGAATGCCGGAAGAGTCTAAAAAGATTATTACAGCAAAAGTAAAAGACTGATATAGATTATATCGAGAATCTATGGGGGCTGATCTAGATGCTGAAGATGAAATGAAATGAAGAACTCAAGATCAACAAGAAATGCAAGAAATCTCTTGAGAAGTTCTAAAAGAACTTGCTAAATATTCTACGGTTATTGATTCCAGTATTGAAAAAATTCAGAATCTTTTTTTAAAATATCATCAAACCATTACTCCTGAACAAAAGGCAAAACTCGAAACACTCGAGAATACGTTGGTGCAAACTAAGGGTACAAAAAATCTTTGAAAGATGAGTACTACAGTTGAAAATTGACTTAGCATGATTGGCGAAATAGAACTCACACTTCTTAAGGTAGGAATGACAGAAGAAAAAAAACAGTTTCTTGAAGAAACGAATGCACTTCTTAAACAAGTTTGATCAAAGAATCGTATTGAAACGAAAGAAGATAAAGAAAATTCACTTGAATTTAAGATAAATAATTTTTTTAATAAACCGAAAAAAGTAGAACCTGTAACAGGAGTAGGAGCCGCTAGTCAACCAAAAAAAGAAGTTAAAGATACGAATTCATTTATTTATTTTAAAAATAAACGAGAACTTGATATCTATAAAAAGAAACTCAATTCTATTGAAATGGATCTTGCAAAGGCACTTTTTACACTTCAGTTTGATCAATTTAAAAAATTACTTCTCAAAAGAAGACTCGTCTCACAAAATATTGAAATTATCGATAATCGAATCAATAATCGAATTATTTCATATACCCGTATGATTCACGGTATGGAATATTATGTAAAAAGTATATTCTCAACTATCGAATTGATTACAAATATAGCATTTTATGCATTATTTTTGTATAGTGTTACATTTCTCGTACTTACATCTCTTGATAGAATCTGATTTCTCCCAAGTCATATGAACGGTAAATCAATACTTTTTATTACTATTTTTACCATTAGTGTAACTTTCTTCTCTTATATTCGATGAATAAAAAGCCTCATAGTAGTTCTTCCGGTATTGTTTTATTTTATATATTTTCTTTCTGTTAATTTTTAAACCATGTACCTCTTGCTTATAGGAGTTCATGCTATTTTTTTCTTTATTGCGTATTTATTCTGAAGTGTACTTATGCAAGGTGCTTTTATATTGCTTTTGATTTTTTTTATTCTTTATTTTTCTCCTTTATTTTTTTCACAAAATGAAAAAAGAATTGATACTGGGGTACAGATTCCAGATATTAATATATCCCCAAAACAATCTATTATAATACCACTTATACTCACCTATTTTGGTATATATGTACTTGCTTTTACGGTAACACGTGATTTGGGTGCGAATTTTAGCCTACACCTCTATATTCTTTTGGTAATATATCTTGTTTTTGCTGGATATATATTTGCTTTTGATTGGGATACTGTGTTTTTTCGAGATGCACTGAGATTCCATCTAGTATGTAGTTATATTACTATTTTTGCACAGCTGATCTATTTCTTTTTATTTTCCGGTGATATTACAAGTATTCATATTCTCTTTTCCGTGGTTACTATTTGATTTTCTTATCTTTTTTTCACATTTTTTCGAGATGAAAATATCAATATATTCCTATCTTTTGTACTCTCGGCCATCATTGCTATAGATACTGCAATAATATATTTCTATCCTGAATTACATATATTTACACTCTTTTGAATTACAGCGGTATTGGGTATTGCATTTTTTGAATATTCACCAAAAATTAGACTATTTTTTGAATTTATTGAACCAACGAGAATACTACTTCTTACAACACTACTCGCAATATCAGTATTGCTTATGTTTTCACCATTTTTTGGATATTTTCACTTTGTATGGTTCTTTCCTATTTTTATTGTCTTTCTCTACTCTGTACATATACGTTATTGTAATTATGTATCTTACTCGCTCGCTACTCTGCTATTATTTTTTCTTTATACGTATTTATTTTTTCCATTACTTACTACTCCAGATCTACTCTCGAGTTTGTTATTTATATTCTTTTTTCCACTTTGTTTGATTGGGAATACATATTTCTGGGAAGAACACTATGTGTATGATTTTACTATCCTCCACTATGGAAGTATAGGATTTAGTTTCTTCGGATCTCTCTATTCCCTATTCTTTGTGGCATGGTGAGTTTGATTAAGTTTAGTACTTGCTTGTTCTTTGTTTCTTCTTGCTGCATTGTTTTTACTCTCTTATTTTAGGTTCCAATACCGATAATTTAAACCCGTCATGTCTACTATAGAAAAATTCTTATCAGAATATACTCCACTTTCATATTCTATTATTTCTTGTGATCTTGTTTTTACTATTTCTGACGAATATACCATTGTTAAAAATACTATTGATATAGAAAAAATATGACATCATAATGAAGTATTACTACTCGATGGTGTGAACTTAGAACTTGTAGAGATTTCTCTCGATGGAATCATGCTCGATTCTCAAAAATATAGTATAGATGAAGAAAAACTTACTATTGCTAATCTACCGGATTCGTTCGTACTTACTATTGTTACGAAGATTTTTCCAGAAACGAATACAGCATTAGAGGGATTATTCAAATCAGGAACTATCTACTGTACTCAAAATGAACCAGAAGGTTTTCGTAAAATTACCTATTTTATCGATCGTCCTGATTGTATGACATTGTTTACTACAACTATTAATGCTCCAAAAAAATACCCAATTCTTCTCTCAAATGGAAACCTGATCGATTTCGGAGATATAGATGAACATAGTCACTTTACTAAGTGGAATGATCCATTCAAGAAACCAGCATATCTATTTGCTCTTGTAGCGGGTGATCTTGGGAAAATATCTGATACATTTATCACTATGAGTGGTAAAATAGTTGATTTGCATATTTTTTCAGAACATGGAAATCAGTCCAAGTGTCTCCATGCTATGGAATCTCTCAAAAAATCCATGAAATGGGATGAGGATACATATGGAAGAGAATATGATCTCAATGTTTTTCATATTGTTGCGGTTGATAGCTTCAATATGGGAGCCATGGAGAATAAGAGTCTTAATATATTTAACACTATTTATGTACTTTCTGATATTGAAACAGCTACAGATAGAGATTTTCTTTGAGTAGAAAGTGTAATTGGGCATGAATATTTCCATAATTGGACAGGAAATCGTATAACTTGTCGTGATTGGTTTCAACTTACTCTCAAAGAATGACTCACAGTATTTCGTGATCATGATTTTTCGGGTGATATGAATTCACGTGATACCATGAGAATCGAGGATATTCGTGATCTGAGGGAATTTCAATTCGGAGAAGATGCTGGCCCAACGGCACATCCAATTCAACCTGCTTCTTACAAAGAAATGAATAATTTCTATACCTCTACGGTTTATGAGAAGTGATCTGAGGTAATTCGAATGATGGCAACTCTTCTCGGAAAAGAAAAATTTCGAAAGGCGATGGATTTGTATTTTGATACTTTTGACGGACAAGCCGTAACTACTCAAGATTTTGTATGGGCAATGGCTACCGCGGGTGATATAGATTTGACTCAGTTTGAAGAAACGTGGTATCATCAAGAACGTACTCCTGGTCTACAAGTAGACACACAATTTGATTCCAATTCTCAGACATTTACCGTGAAATGTACTCAAATTATTGATAAAAATACGAAATGAGAAGAACAAAAGCCATTTTTCTATCCTCTTGCTATAGCATTGTTCGGTGAAAATGGTGAGATATTAAATCTTGAAATACAAGATCAAAACTGACAAGAACGTATCTCTGATGGAATACTTATTATATCAAAACAGCAAGAATCATTTGTTTTCAAAAATATTGTCGCGGAACCAAAATTATCACTAAATCGTGGTTTTTCGGCACCAATAAAAGTATCTTACTCAGCTAATGATCCTGTATTTCTCATGAAATATGAAACTGATGGATTTGCTCGTTATGAGGCCAAAGAAAAATATACTATCGATTTGATTAGGCAAATTATGGTAGGTTGAAAGGTTTCTGATGAATACCTCGATATATACGAGTCTCTTCTTATTACCACAAAAGATGGATTATATCAATCATTGCTTACACAGATTCCAACAATTAATTCCATTGTTTCAGAAATAAAAGAATCTATTGATTTTGATATAATAATTTCAGCTAGAAAAACACTATTTAAATCGATTTTGGAGCGTCATAAGACAAAAATAATATCTCTGCACCGTGAATTGCTTTCTAGTCTTCCTAAAGATGAAAAAACTACTTCTTTTGAAATAGGTACAAGAGCTCATATTACAACATTGCTTGATATATTATCTTATTCTAATGATAAAACTGAAATTCAGTGTATCGCAGAAAATCAATATCGTCTCTCAAAGACCATGACACTCAGACTCTCTTCATTGTTCTTGCTTGATGATATTGAAAGCGAGGTAACGCATCCATATATTCAAGACTTTATCTCTACTTATAGAGATAATCCGCTCGTGATGATGAAATATTTTTCTATGGTCGGATCATCTTCTCGACAGGATGTTGTCGAAAGAGTTAAAAATACACAGAAAGAGCCATTTTATCAATCTATTCTTCCAAATCACGCGAAATCTTTATTTGGTTCATTTGCGCGAAATCTTGAATTTTTTCACAATAAAGATGCATCATGATATGATCTGGTAACTAATTTTATATTGGAAATTGATCCTATTAATCCACATACATCAGCTCGTATGGCCGGATCATTCAAGATTTTTACTTCCCTTTCAAAAGAATGACAAGATATTATGAAACCATATCTTGAAAAAATCCTTTCCCACCCATGAATCTCCAAGAATACCGAAGAAATTGTTCATAAAATACTTCACTCTAAGTAAAAGTATATGTTAAAGAATTTCTTAAATGCTATTTTGAGTATATTTTTTGATATATCGACAGACTCTAATAGTAAAAATGTATTTCATTTTCATAATCTTACAGAACACTTTAGGACTGAAATAAGAGAGCTATATCTAGATGAAATCTATATTTGAGCAATGTATGAACACATTTCTAGTGATTTAGAATCCTATAAATATCGATCTAATAGGGATTATACTTCGACATATGTCGATATATTGGCGAAAGTTGTCGAAGAATCAAAAATTCTCGAACTAAATCAATCTATCGGTATAGTTCCAACACCGATGCATTGGAGTCGATATTTTATCAGAGGATTTAATCATATTGATAGGTTGAGCGTAGCATTATGTGAAAAATTAGATATTCTATACTTCCCTATTATAGGAACAACATACAACAAAAGACAATCCAAACTTTCAAAAAAAGAAAGGATCACAAATCGAAAAAATTCGTTCTTTTTTAAGCAAAAAATTATCTTACCAGAATCAGTAATATTGATTGATGACATTATATCGACAGGTTCGACAGCGAATTCATGTGCTAAGTTACTTAAGGAAAATTGAGTTAAGAAGGTATTTGGAATTTTTATTGCATCAAATCAATAAGATTTTTGTAAAAATCTTTGCAATATAAATGGTATTGAGTACCATAAGCAGATGGTATTTTATAAAAAATATATATGTCTGAAAATATAGAAATCATCTGAGCAGAAACGCATAATCTCAAGAATATATCAGTTTCAATTCCAAAAAATACACTTACCGTTATTACGGGTGTTTCATGATCTGGAAAATCTTCACTAGCATTTGATACTCTCTATGCTGAGTGACAAAGACGATATCTGGAATCACTCTCTACATATGCTCGTACGATTATCTCGGATATTTCCGAAGCAACACATGTTCGGGAAATCAGAGGACTCTCACCTACCATTGCTATCCATCAGAAGACAGTTTCCAATAACCCTAGATCAACGGTAGGTACTATTACAGAAATTTATGATTTCTACAGACTTCTCTATACAAGTATAGGGACACCGTATTGTATTAATCATGAAGATATTCCTCTTAAAAAAGACAGCCTAAAAAATATTGTCGATTTTGTGTCGAAGTTTGTCGAAGGAGATAGATTTCATATCCTAACTCCAGTAGAACTAGATCAAGAGAATCTCTCTGTCGATTTTCTATCAAAAAAAGTTACAGATCTCGGATTTGTTCGTTTTCAAATTTGAGAAGAAACTTACTCCGTTGCTGATTCTGTTGATATAAAACTCAAGGGTGATGAAAAGGTGTATATTGTAGTTGATCGTTTGATTAAGAAAGTGGATGATAATTTCGATATCCGACTTACTGACTCGCTTCGTATAGCACTTGAAAAATGAAATGGAAGAGTGTCGATCTCAAAATGAGATATATATCATCATTTCTCATTGCATGCATCATGTCCTATTTGTGATTATCAAATCCAAAATCTTTCTATTTCAAATTTTTCATTTAATTCTCATCATGGCGCTTGTACAAGTTGTCATGGACTTGGTTCATCTATTACTTTTCTTGAAGCAGATATTACAAAACCAGAGTTGACACTTGCTGAATGAGCTTTACTTCCTTGGCAAGCTCATCCATACTATAGCTTATTGCTTGAATCAGTATGTAAGGAAGAATGAATATCTATGAATACTTCATGGTCATTACTCAAACCTAAGGAACGACAAAAAATATTGTATGGTGTTCCTGGTACATTTGAACTTTCATACCTCTGAAAACATAATGACGGCAAAGTACATCGTTCACGATATGAAGGATTGGTTCCAAATTTGGAACGCAGACATACAGAGGCTGATAGCGCAAATGATGCATACTTTAAGAGAATTGCTAGTTTCGCCACAGAACAAATTTGTCGATCTTGTAATTGATATAGATTACAGAAACCCTTTCTGAATGTGAAAATATCAGATAAAAGTATTGGCGAAGTTGCATCACTCAGTGTCGAAGATGCACTACATTTTTTCTCAAATTTGTCCCTTTCAAAATCAGAAGAACACATCATAAAACCAATTTTTAAAAATATTGTTGAACGACTAGAATTTCTCTCATGAGTGGGACTTGAATATATAACGCTTGCTCGTCGAGCTGGGACACTTTCGGGAGGAGAATCTCAAAGGATTCGTCTCGCTACACAGATTGGTACAAGACTTGAATGAATTATATATGTACTTGATGAACCATCAATCTGACTTCATCCACGTGATAATGATATGCTCATTGCTAATCTTAAACGTCTCGCTGAAATATGAAATACGGTTGTGGTAGTTGAACATGATGAAGACATCATGCGAGAAAGTGATCATATTATCGATATTGGTCCTGGTGCTTGAGTTCATGGGGGTGAAGTGTTGTTCTCTGGAAAATATGAAGATCTACTCAAATCTTCAACACAGACGGCAGAATATCTCTCTCTAAGAAAATCAGTCACTCGAAGAAATCCAGTAACAGTTCTTCCAAAAAAATTCCTTGAAATCTATGGGGCTCGTGAAAATAATCTCAAAAATATTAATGTTCGTATTCCACTAGAGTGTATGACTGTTGTTACAGGTGTTTCTGGATCTGGAAAATCTTCACTTATTATTGATATACTTTCTAATTATTTGATGAACTTTTTTTACCCAAGTGCACGTATAATAGGAGAACATGATCGTGTCGAAGGAGTGGCGAACATCGACAAAGTTATTATCATAGATCAGTCACCAATAGGGAAAACCCCACACTCCAATATCGCCACTTATACTGGATTATTTACGCATGTTCGAGAAGTATTTGCTGCATCTCTTGATGCACAAAAGAGAGGATTTGGTCCTGGCAGATTTTCATTTAATACTAAGTGAGGTCGATGTGAGATTTGTGAAGGAAGTGGTACAAAGAAAATAGAGATGCATTTTCTCCCTGATGTCTATGTTGAGTGTGAATCTTGTGAGTGAAGTCGATATAATGCTGAAACTCTTCAGGTTCAATTTAAATGAAAAAATATCTCTGAAGTTCTTGATATGACCATTGAGGATGCGAGTGTATTTTTCGTAAGTTTTCCTCGTATTAAGAGAGTGCTTGATGTACTCATTGATGTAGGACTTGGCTATATTACTCTTGGACAATCAGCTCCCACACTCTCAGGAGGTGAATCTCAACGTATTAAACTTGCATTTGATCTCGCCAAAAGATCGACAGGGAAGACACTCTATATTCTCGATGAGCCTACCACCGGACTTCATTTTTCTGATGTACAAAAACTTCTTGATATACTCGATAGACTTGTAGAAAAAGGGAACTCAGTACTTGTAATTGAACATAATCTCGACATTATCGCCAACGCTGACGCCATTATCGATATTGGTGCTGAAGGTGGAGATAAATGATGAAATCTAGTCTTTGCAGGGCCACGTGATAAGATTCTCAAGGTTGAGAATAGTTATACTGCTAAAGCACTTAATAAGTACTTTAATCAAAGAAAATAGTTATACCTTATTATATAAAAACTCACCTAAAAAGGTGAGTTTTTATTTTTTATTGAACTTTTTGAGCAATCATTGAGATGGCTTGAGCGCGAGTTATTTTTACACCTTCAGTCATCTTTATATTTTGTGTAGATTTCCCTTCAAATGCTGCCATTATCTTTTTAGCTTCACTGAGAGTAATTGAATCGTTTGGTCTAAATCAAGAAATAATTGGATTGATCCACTTATTATTCATAGCATATATAATGTATTTATTATATTGAGCTTTAAGATTTGGTGTTTTTGTGCCTGATTTTTCAACAAAACCATTCGCCAGTGATACTATTTTTATAAATTCAGCTCGAGTCATATTTTTTGTAGGTTCAAAATACGAAGTCTCTGGAATGAATCCTTTCTCTATAAAACTTGTTACGATATCTTTGAGTTCTGTTTGTTTAATATCAAGTATTTCTATATTTTTTGTTTCTTCTATTTCTCTATTTTCAGTATTTTTTCATAGTATTTGCATGAGACGAGCTATTCCGAGTACGAGATTTCTACGATTGTTTGAATTTGAGCTTTCACTACTTGGCGCTGAGTTGAAATTAACTGAAGGTGAATTGTATGATCCATAGCTTCCTGCCGCTCCACCTCATCATACCGTTTGAGTTTGTACAGGAGGAGTAGGTGGTATAACAACGGGTGGTATTGCTACTGCGGAAATGACACTGACTATTCTTGTTGTAGATCCTGTGTTTCCAGCAGTGTCTACATAACGGTATGTAAGGATATAAGTTCCAGTGAGTGACGTATTTACCGA
>JAIESH010000115.1 GCA_019746175.1 Candidatus Altimarinota bacterium | reverse complement strand
AAAATTGACAAAAAAATGTAACTTTTACCAAGAAAAACGTATCCATAGGTATTAGTATGCCAAATCAGAAAAATTTTTCTAGTATACAGAACGTTAATGGACGAGTTGTATCTAGAGAAAAACTCTATGATGTAGTCATAGAATCGATTGATGGGGGTATACGATATATTCTCCATATTAATTCTCCAAAAGCTGAAAAATCATATGATTTTAAAATGGATCTCCCAACTGGATATCGACTTACCCAAGATAAGGAGGGTAATGTTAATATTCTTGATGCCTCAGGAAAAACCTATGCTGGTATTGCAAAGCCATGGGCAAAAGATGCAAATGATAAAGATATTAAAACTTGGTATATGATCAAGTGATCGACACTTACTCAATATGTAGATTTCGATAAAAAGACAGTATTTCCAGTGGTCGCAGACCCAATTTGGTGCGGACAAACCATTGCATCAACCTCATGGATATATAGAACCTGAACTCATCCCTGGTCCCTAAGCATTGAACCAACAGCATGTGGAAAATGGAGTGGAGTATATTCACCAGCATGATATTGGCAGGATCTATTAGATAAAACTCCCGTATCAGTACATTGGGATAAAAAATATGGTAACTCAATATATTGGTCCATGTATGATCAACTTTTTTGTCACGTAGATTTTGCTGCAGGATTTAAATCTCCTTGGAATTTAGAACCAACTAGACCTAATGTTGGCTATAATGCAACAGTTAGCGCATTATGTAATCCAAATTAATTATGTATAATATACATCAAAAACTTCTCATTTTCGGTAATTTATTTACTATGTTTTTCGGATTACAGACACTTGGAGTTTTAGTTGATGAGCAGATTATTATTATGAGTTGGTATAATAATCTACTTACTAATATAGCAATACTGAGTATACCTTTTATTTTAATTCATTTTAAGAAGTACTTTTGTATTTGGTTTTATGTAGTAGGATCATTCATCGTATGAATCAGCAGTTTATATTATGATCATGTTTTATTAATAAATCGGTGATTTGGAACATTTGGAATAATAACTCCCAGTATGTTAATAGTATGAGGTGGAATATCCCTGATCTCTTTATTTTATTTATATAGAATCAAGGTTCTATATAAATAGATTATCTACCAAATCTCTCTTATTAAAGTGAGAGAGATTTTGGTGTTTTTAGAATTCATTTCATGAAATCGACTTATTAAATCTTCCAATTATGGTGAAAAATAATATATACATCGCGATAATTTTAGTAATAGCTTTGTGAAGCCTTTTTATATATAAAATTTTTTATTTTCAGGGAAATCTGATTTCTATAGAAAATACTACCAGTGCACGCATATATGGAGAAGTGATTTTTCAATGAAATAAAAATCTTACTGTACCAGTGGAAAAGTTACAAAGTGGAGATTCTTATAGAATTCCTATTCAGAAATATTTTGAATGATCTATACGACTCAGAATATTTCAGGAAGAGAAAAAGCCTATAGAAGGATACATTTCTTCATACTATGAATCAGCTTTCAATGAGTATTTTGAAATTATAGTTAGCGAAAAAAATGGCAAAGTACAAGTACAAGGTATAGGGGAATAAGATTTCATTTTTTTTCTCAAAAATCTCTCTCATTAAATTGAGAGAGATTTTTGTATTTTTCATATTTTTCTTTATACTCTTCATATGACAAAACAACACAAATACACCGATTATGCCATCATTTCTGGATTATCTTCTCGTCGTGGTAAGCGAGATTTTGTCACTTTTGTGGATGAAAAACTGGAACTCACGATAGCTGATACTCCTGAAAATCGGGTCTTTGCACTGAGTCAAATACATGAAAAAGAAGCTCATGAAGATTCATATATATTCACACTTGAATCGGATCTTATAGGAGTATTGTCTCGTATGGAAACGAAGGGAGTAGCCTTTGATCGAGGAAAACTCATAGATATATGAGAAAGACTTCGTTCTGATATAAGGAGGATAGAGAATGAAATCCATCAACTTATAGGATTCGAGATTAATATTAATTCACCGAAACAACTTCAGGTATTATTTTTTGAAACTCTTGGCATCAAACCACTCAGAAAGAATAAAACAGGATATTCGGTTGATGTTGATGTACTAGAAGAAATAGCAAAGACTCATGATGTCGCAAGGCTCATTCTCGAATACCGCTCTCTTGCAAAACTCTCATCAACGTATGTAGAATGACTCATGAAGTCTATAGATTCTCGAGATGGACGAATCCATACCACCTATGATTCGCTTGGTGCTGCAACGGGACGTATGTCATCCAATGATCCCAACCTTCAAAATATCCCAACAGGGGACGGATACGCTCGTGAAATCAAGTCTTGTTTTGTGCCATCAAAAGGCAATATTCTGCTCGTTGCGGATTATTCTCAAGTGGAAATCCGGGTTCTCGCATTTTTATCGAAAGATCACAATCTCACTGAAGCATTTCAGAAAGGAGAAGATATTCATATGAGAACAGCGAAATTCTTGTTCGGTGATGAAGTAGAGATAACCTCTCATATGAGAAGAATTGCTAAAAGTGTGAATTTTTGAGTTATTTACGGAATAACTGGTTTTGGGCTTGCAAAAACTCTCGATTGTAATACTTGGGAAGCACAGAAATATGTCGATGCCTTCTATGAAAAATATCCTGGAGTACGTACATACTATGATACACTTCTGGAAAATGCTCGAAGAGATGGGTATGTAGAAACCTATTTTGGGAGACGCAGATATATTCCAGGAGTCAATGATGCTAACAAAACCATGCGCAGCATTGCTGAACGCGAAGCGATGAATATGCCAGTTCAGTGAACTGCTGCTGATATGATCAAGATAGCCATGGTAGAACTCGATAAACAAATTCGTGAAAAGAAATTATCCGGATCTATGATACTACAAGTTCATGATGAACTCGTTTTTGATATACCACCTTCAGAAAAAGATATTTTTGAAAAAATGGTACGTGAAGTTATGGAATGAGTTCTGATTAATACTGGAGAATTTTTACCAATTATTGCTGATATTTCGACAGGAAATACTTGGTCAGAAGCAAAATAATTGATTATTTGTATTTAGATAAAAAATATGGTAATTTGAGAGTACTATACTTTATTGCTACTCTTATGTCTGATTTTGAATCTTATGTCCCAAAAGGCAAACCAACTGATGCTACTCGTTTTCATATGAATGTATTTTCAGAATGAAAAAAAAGTTCGAATCAAAAACCTAATTATACAGTCGTATATGGAACTGATATTGAGAATTATGGCTATAATAAACCAGGTGTAAGAACCTATAACATGAATGTAAAGGATGCTCAATGAAAGATAGCATATGAGGGCTTTAGGCGAGATCACCAATATGAGATGCCAAATGAGGAATATGGAAAACCACCAGTATTGAAAAAAGGAAATTATATGGCATTCCAAAATGAAGATTTTGGCTATGGAATGGATACAACTACACTATGATCTTTCATAGGCAGTGTACAACAAGCAAAACAGTATCTCTGAGAGATTAAAAATAGTAGCGAATATAGTAAATACTATCCACAATATGAAAAAGTTATCATATATACACTCGCTGATATGCAACGAGTGTGGTCTGGTGATTGAAACTACAATAAAGATATTATCCCAACGGCTGGAAAAGTTAATAATAAACAAGCATTTCGTAATGCTCTTGATCAACTACAAAAACCAATTCCATCTGATGAGAAAATGTTTGATCAGTATAGTCTTTGAGAAAATCCAAATAAGATTATTTGTCGAGATTATGCAGTCGTGACAGCTCGTATTGCGAAACAACTCTGATTTGAGGCAGTTGCAGGTACTATAGAGGTATGAGTAAGTCATGCATTCACAGTAGTAAGAAGTCCTGATACTGGTACATATTATTGAATTAGTGCTGATTCGGTAGGAGGTGACACTAAGATTTTCGAATGAAAATCCCTGACAGAGATAAGATCCAATTATCAAAATCATCTCTTATCGCTTGGAAGAGTTCCACATTTCGGTTGAGTGTTTCTCGATGATAATGGAAAAGTAACAGGAAAATGGCAGAGTGATATTGAACGCCGTAGATCTAAAGATTTTCTCGGATGAGATACCCCAACAAGACTTCTCAAGGAATCACTTTGAACAGATATTACCTTAAATCAAGGAAAAGTTGGATCAATTGACTATACCAGTCTGATTGCACAAAAATGAATCAATATCCCTGGAACAACTATTGATTCTGATATATTTTTTCGTGGTGGAATCACGCGTATGGGGCTCGGAGAGAGTACGGCGAATGCTGTAGATATGGGAATTGGTGCTAAATTATCGACAAAGCCACTCGAAATTCGTGAAGGTATGACAGTTCGTGCCTATATAGCAGCAGATATAAATGCTTCAGTATGACATTCGAGTGAAAAGTGAACTCAAATACCATATTTATCATGAAATACAGTAATTGGATGAGAACTGAAGTACGTATCTTGAAAATGGTCTTTTACAACAGATCTTGGAAAAAGCTATGAGCTCTCATGACCTAATCAGATGCAACACCCCTTGATGAAACTTCTCCCAAGTGGAGAATATGCTATATTTTCAGGTGAATATAAATGAGATTCTGCGAATGTCCTTGGAAAAGCTGTATTCGAGAATTACTTCACTACACAACGTCGAGAACTCTCGCTCTGAATTAGAACAAAAAATGATTTCGTATGATCAATATATACAAGGGACACTAAGAATATGGTGGCATGATTTCCAGATGAAAGAACTCAAGAAATGTGATTATGAATTGGTGGATCACTCAAGAAAGACGTGGATTGGAAAGTAGAAGCAGGTAGAAAAAAATGAACCTTTGGTTCAAGTAATTCTGTAAATGCTGGAATATCCATAAAATTTTAATATGATTTTCTCTCTAGAAATATATATATTGAGTATTCTTGTATTATACATCATATCATTTTGGAAAATTATATTTCCAATCAAGAATCATATATGTGTATTACTCCTCAATGACGCAGAGTTGCGAGGTGGTGGAGGACTGATTACTCAGAGTATTGAAGTATGTACTTTTTTTGGTATACCTTATAAAATATTAAAACACAGTCATGATGAAATTCATCAATATTCAGAATGATCATTTTATCCATTTAAGGAATATGTAACAGAAAATCTCCTCTTTCGAGACACGAATTATTCATTTTTTGCAGATGATAATTTTAGAAGAGCAGAATATTTTTATAAAAAAAATTTTCCTCTCCGTAAAACGCCAAAAGTATGGATATCAGTACCATATTCTTTTATAGAAAAAATATATCTATTTCCTATTGGTATAACAATTGGAAATCTAAAGATATACAAGAATAATCTATTTCGTTCTCTTTCACACTTGGTATGAGACAATGAGCTTCCCGCAAATACAAGAAAATTTATTTTATTGCAGCTCGCTTTTCGTTGGATATTTTTGCTTCTCATTCCTGGTATTATTCATTATATTTTTTTTATACACCTACAATTCCTCAAAAATAGGAATATTGTTATATGGAAAAGTAATAATAAAAAGATAAAAAAATGAATTTATATATGACTTAATGAGAATAATCTCAAGGGACGAAAATCAAATCGTTATATGAAAACTGATCACGAATATATATTTCATGTACATTCTGTATGAGAGAAAAAAATAGAATGAAACTGAAAAATTATCATCAGGAAAACATTACCATCTTCTGAGCATTTTCCTTTCGTAGGAAAATATAATTGCACATTTGATATAGAATCGAGTTCAGAATTTAAAATATTATGATGAACACATTTATGTCATAAATGTGATGTACAATCAGAATTTTTTCATGAAATCCCATTTACTTTTAAGCTTCCAAGAGAATGAAATTTTTCAATACTCCGTCAATCATGCCTTCAAAATACTAATATATTCGTATCAATAGATACTCTTCCTTTTTGTCATCTTCCGAGTACTAACTTAACCAATAAAATTGATCATTGGCATTATTCTGATGAAATGTTTAACTCAGATTTTACTGTAAAGTACGAATTTATATCAGATACATCACCTTTGCGTATGATTTATCGTTGAATATTGGATGAGAAAATTGTACAAATTTCTTTCCAAAAACCAATCATACCAAAACAAGAAAATTTTCGGTTTTATTTTAAAGAAAATTCTATAGATATAGCATCAATTGATGTTCATGATAATGGAAAAATCTTAATATTTCATCTTGCAGAAAAGATCTCGCATTATCCTCACTCTGAGAGAAAAGATGTTTTAAAAGTCTGAATTAGTAATCTTCAGGATACTTCTGGGATGAGTCATTATAACAAGACAGAAAGGATACTCTGGTTTCCATGGAAAGAGTAGTTGTTCTTCTCTAATCTACTTGCGAAAAAGAATCAACTTCATATACTGAAGACATATGTTTTTATTCCCACTGATCAACTTCACATTTCTCATTATTCTCTATAAGGTTCACCGAAAAATATTTTGGATTACATCTTTTATTGAAATTGTGCTCTATTGGACTGGAATTGTTTGGATTTACGATAATTTTGATAATAAGGCCAATCAAATGTTATATGTATTCACTCTGACTGGAGTAGGTTTTATTTTTGTGTTTTTAGCATTTTTTGTAGCCATTTTTCTCAATCATCGATCGAGATGATAATTATGATTAAGTTATAGTTTATTCTTATACATTTATCTGGCTATGAATCGATTCCAATCATTATTTTTCTCATCATATATTGCAGTAGGCGAAGAAATAAGATATATTTTTCATCGTCATTTTTTTGTAATTATTGAAGATATTATTCTTTGGATTTTCTTTTCTTTATTTATTCCAGGATTTCTCTATTCACTCAATATATTTCAGATTCAAGGATTTATCGAATGATGGCATATTTATGCATATCTTTTTGTAATTTATTTTTTGCTCATATACAAGATATTTGATTGGTATACGGATGTATGGATTCTCACCGATGAAACACTCATAGATCTCAGGTGGAAACTTTTTACTTCTAATTTGGTGATTATTCCATTTGAGAAGATTGAATGAATGGAAGTTCGAACTTATTCTTGGATATATTCTGTTCTCTGAATTTCAGATATTGTCGTCAAACTTATGGGAAGTGAATCGTTGATCCTGAGAAATGCAGGGAAGCCAGAAGATGTCATACATGCCTTGCAAGATGCCGTAAAACCACATAAACATGAGGAACATACGGAAGATCGTGAACCGTTTGATATTCTTGTTGATACTCTTTCAGATGTAGTAAAATGACATCTGGTTACAGGATGAAAACAATATATTACTCGGGATTATGTAGAAAAACTCGATGAAACTCTCTCAAGAGGAATTCCAATTGACCTGAGAACTTCAACTGAAAAAATAGTTATAGAAAATTGGAAAGAAAAATACGTAAAAAAAGATGACAATGCTCATGGTGAACATTCAGATCATGATGGTCATCATCACTAAAATAAATAGATCATTCCGAGGACCAAGGAATTTTGATCACAAGATCCTTTGTTCGTCTGAATGATTCCAGATATAATTCATATTATATCTTAATTCAGATGCTTTATTTTTTTATACTTTTTCATTATGAATAACGAAATTATTGTACATGCAAGCGAGTTCCAAAATGAAGCAGAATTTATCGATATAGAAGTTAAAAAAAATATTTCAGGTAAACTTGATGCCTATATCAAAAAACAATCAAAAGAATGAGATACTATTCGTACAGAAATATCACTTAAACGTGATAAAGCTGGAATTACTGGTAAATTAGAAGTATCATTTCCTGGACATAGTTATCGTTCTTCTCGTGACAATTATGCAAAATTAGATGATCTAGTTAATCATCTATTCGTTCATATCAAGGAGCAAATGGCGAAATAATTTTACCTTTTTAAAAAAACATATCCATGTCGATTGTACTCGGAATATTACTTACACTTTTTATCCTACTTATCGTAGTGATGGTTCATGAATTCGGACACTTTATTACTGCGCGTCTCACGGGGATGAAAGTGGAAGAATTTGGTATCGGTATACCACCAAAAATGGGTAAAATAGGAACTGATAAACACGGTACAGAATATACCTTCAATTGGCTCCCAATTGGAGGTTTTGTTCGTATTTTATGAGAAAATCCAGGAGATATCGAATCATATAATAAATGAGCATTTATTACTAAGCCCTGGATTAGTCGAGTAATTGTTCTAACAGCTTGAGTGGCGATGAATTTTTTTCTCGCATTTTGTATTTATACCGGATTATTTATCTATGGAGTCTCTCCTATGGCAATAATTCCGATGGAAAATATGCAATCTCGCATTCTCCCGTCAGCACATGAGGCGATCGAATCTGGATTTTTGACTCATAGTGGAATAATTATATCACCATTCACAGGAAGTATCGCGGAAAAAGCTGGCATACGGCCATGAGATCAAATTATTTCAATTAACGGAATCAAGCCCCAATTGACCCAAGATGTAGTCAGTACTATTACAAATAATAAAGAAATTGAATTGCAGTTACTATGAAGAGATTCTAACATAAAAATAACTCCTGTCGATGGAAAAATTGGAGTGAGTATACAATATAAAAATATCTGATTCAATTCAAACCAAGTGATTCAATTGGGATGGAAAGATGCCATAATTGCCTGATGAGAAGAAACAGTTGCTACAACCAAGATGACCTACGCATTTTTGGAACGAATGGTAAAATGAATATTCTCTCCAAAAACACAAAAAGAACATGAAGAGGCAAAGAGTATGCTCTCTGGTCCAATATGACTAGGCTGAACATTCGTTTCTATAGTAGAAAAAAGCGTACCTATTAGTATAGTTTTAATTATGGTAGCACTTCTCTCTATTAATCTCTGAGTAGTCAATATTATACCATTTCCAGCACTTGATGGATGAAGAATAGTTACAACAACGCTATACTCCATATTTTCATATTTTCCAAGATGAAAGGCATATTTCTCCAAATTTGAAGGAGGACTTCATGCAATTGGATTCTTGATTCTTATTACACTAATGCTGTATGTTTCTGGACTTGATATACTACGTTTTTTCTAATATTTTTTATATGCAATTTTTTGGTCTATTTTCCCTCATATTTGGTGCAATTATCATTGCTTTTCCTGAATTTCTTGCTTATCTTATAGGATTTTTCTTTGTTCTAATTGGCGTGAATATCCTATTTATTAGTACAATATTTCGTCGTGGTGGACAAGATAGTTCAAAATCTTGGAAAGTAGGTGGTTATGAAATTATAAAAAATCGAAAATAATGATTTGATCTTTATTTATATCATTCTCAGCTTTTCTTGTGGCACTATTACCTATCTATCTTTGGTGATATGGATCTTCACTATTGCTTGATGAACCTTGGAATCGTAGACGATTTTTACTTGGTATGATTATCGGTGGATTATCAGTATGAATAGTTTGGTTGTTTTCTATTTTAAATAAAATAGAGCACTTTTATACTACTATAGCAAGTTTTATTTTCATATTTTTACTTGGAACAAGTATATTTTTACTTATCCAATATTGATCAGTTTTTGCTCGTAAAATACTACAAAAAGTAGCTATTGCAAATATTCTTATTATAACATTTTGGCTTGTTGCAGTTTTATTTATTTCTACAAAGATTCCTGGCTCAGTAATACTAGTCGTAACTATATTGCCACTTCTTTTATCTTCCTTAGTGGAAGAATCTTCCAAGCATCTTATGAGTGTATGACTTATGAGTCAAGACTTTA
Source organism: Candidatus Altimarinota bacterium (assembly GCA_019746175.1). Lineage (GTDB taxonomy): Bacteria > Patescibacteriota > Gracilibacteria > BD1-5 > UBA2023 > JABFSX01. The sequence continues at coordinate 1,577 of JAIESH010000115.1, read as the reverse complement.
GATTTTCAAAAAGAGATATTGTATTATTCACAATTTTTGTGGTGCTTGGATTTGTATTTATAGAAAATTTATTGTACTTCTTTAGGTGAGACGGGGGAATGGGTACTTGGATATTTCGTTCATTTTTTAGCCTTATTGCTCATCTTGTTTCGGCAGTTATATGTGCCTATGCTTGGTGGAAAGCCTTATCTTATCCTCCATTTTCCCTAGGATATATTGCTATATTCTCTATCTGATTCATATGAGCTGTAATCACTCATCTTATCTATAATTTTATACTTGGAGAGGGAAGTGTTATGGGGCTTTTTCTATTCTGTATTGTTTCTTATATAGTAATTACTCAGGGGATACTGAGAAATCGGTAATAGTTATTTTTCGCATCTCATCTTCAATGATTTCTATCTGAACCGTTTTGCTTGGAACAATATCACTACTTACAATATTTGGCCATTCAATAAGTAGAATTGATTCAGAATCATCTGCTATTTCTTTTCATCCTATAGATACCCAGCTACTGTAATCCTCGAGTCTATAGAGATCACAATGGTATATGTTCTCATATTTTTGATAGTAGGTATATGTTGGACTTCTGACAATAAGTCATGGATTATTCGTATGTTTTCTAATGAGATGACGAATAAATGTACTTTTTCCAGAACCCAAATCTCATGAAAAAAATATCCTATCTCAGGCATTGAGAGTAAATACAATTTTCTCAAGATCAGCCTCATTGGTAATAATATGTTCTTGTGCGTTTTTTTGCATTTTACTGTTACATATGATATACTCCTATCGTATCTATAAATTTATCTTATGCAAGAGATCAAACAAACACACCTCTCCAAGGAACCAACCAATCTTCCTTGGATTATCAGTATAACTACATTATCTGTAGTGCTTATTTCAGTTATTTCTCTCTATTGATACACATTTTATCAAGACCGAACTATATCCAACATACAAGGACAAATCACTAAACTTGATGAAGATATCAAGATATGATCTGCTGACAAAGATGTCATTGTGGCAAATATCCTGAGCTCTACCAATATACGTCCTTCTATCGATCTCAAGTCATTAAAAAAATGATTTGAACAATCTGCTGCTGTTGCTTGAGTGCGACTCAAAGGATTTGTTGTGAATAATGATATCCTAACTTCTAGCTTGATTGCTACCAAGGGAAGCGAAGCTATTGATCCAATTGAAACAATTATTGCAATGATGCGTATTCCTAACCAGAGAACAGGATTATCTCTTGAGCCGATCTATTCGGTTGCTGGAAATCAAGCAGAGAGAACTACCAATGTATCATTTAAGATTTTATCTTCTAAAGTAATTACCAATGCAACAAAATAATCACCTGCAACAAAATAACCATATACAAAAAAATAAAGTATATGCTCCAATCATTCTTGGTCTTGCCTTGTTTTTAATTACTCTCGTTCTTTATCCAGCATACATCAGCTATACGGATAAACGAATTGAAATAGTTGGTCTTGAAAAAGTACAACAAGAAAAACAAACAAAAATTGATGAGATTAATAAAATTCGAGATTTATTTTCTCAAACAGGTTCTA
>JAIESH010000105.1 GCA_019746175.1 Candidatus Altimarinota bacterium | reverse complement strand
ACTCGCATTCATCCATCTCCAATTATGGAAGATGAAGATGGAATTATCATAGGAGAAGAAGATATGGTAAGCGTTGAATCAGATATAAATACTCCAAGATTCTATGATCTCAAGAAACTCAACGATCCTAAACGTTGCGTAATCAAAAAACGAGAAGATGGTGACTATGATATCACAGGAATTCGTATCGAAGAGATTGCTCGCATGACCGATACTCGTTATACTGATGGCGTAAACCGTGTATATGATGTTATGGAGCGTATGGGGGTAATGAGAAAACTCAAGTTACTTATTGCTGATTGAATGACTCGAGAAGATAGATGATTTTTCGAAGGAGAAGATGATTTCAAAGTTCCAGGAGTTTGGGTAGGAGGAAAGAAGTTTTCTCTTGAAGGACTCATATTCATGAAAGATGAAAGATAAAAAAATACCTCCATTATTTGGAGGTATTTTTATAAGCTGACTTATCCCATAAAAAGCCTTTTTTATTTCATGATCAAATTATTTTTTTCTTTCTACCAGATTGAGGTCAGCTATAAGGCTGATCGAATGGAAGTTCGGGATTTGAAGCCTTATGAAGACCAACATACATCATAAATGTTTCAAGATCAGTTTCATTGCTCAGTTGTGATATTCATTCACGATCTTCATCAGAGATATAAATATTCTTCGGCGCAAGTCATACAGCTATCATATCATTAATGATAGCTGATTGTTCTAGGACATATTTCTCATTATTAGGAATATTGAGAAGTTTAAAAATTCGATCTTTAATTCACGGAATAATATCATCTATCTCTAGAAGAGAAAAACGATTCCTATAAATATCTATTGGTGTTGAAGAAATATAATCTGGTATTTCCATATTCATTCATAATAACTATATTGACTTACTTTAGAGTAGCATGATTTAGTTAAATTTACAAATTCATAAAAATACCTCCAACTATTTGGAGGTATTTTTTATAAGTTTTGGAAATTCTATGAGCGCCATATGTATTCGTTTCCATCTTTTACGAGGTTCAAGAATGAGACGATATAACCATTCGAGTCCAAATTTTTGGAAAATATATGGAGCCCGCTTCTGAAGTCCGAGTAGAAAATCTATAGAAGCCCCAACTCAGAATCCGACAACTGGAATAGATTCAGGAAGATATCCCCAAATTTGAACCAAACGCTCTTCTTGTTTTTTCATTCCAAGACAAGAAAAAACATAGGAAATATTTTCTCTTTGAATTAATTCAGCCAATTCTTCAGGAGTCTTATCACCATCAAATACAAGAGAAATAAGAAGATTTGGAAATTTTTGAGAAAGAAGATTTTTGAGATTACTCTGGATTTCTTTTTTTCGAATTTCAAAACTATTCTGTGGATTTGTAATTCTATAGCTATCTATCATAAGAATGTGATTTCCATTTTTTTCTGAAAAATTAAATAAATCACGCGTAAGATCACTTCCCTTGATGAGTTCACCATATTTGGATTCTACTTGTTTTTTATGAAAAAAGGCCCTCATTCCAGATTCAAAAAACCCCATTCACTCTCACATCATAGAACCAACATAGAGTCCAGTTCCATCTGGTGTATTGTAGGTTGCTTTCTCGAGGATTTCTAGAAATTCTGTGTCACGAGATGCATGTACAAAAATCTCTGGATTTGGAGTAAAAACCAGAGTTTTTTGATTTGGATTTTTGATAGATTCCAGAAAATCTAAATATTTCCCTTGGAATAATGAAATAGAAAAAAAATTCATATTATTTGCGACCGAAGTCATCATCATAACGAGTTATGTCATCTTCCCCTGTATAGTCTCCACACTGCACCTCTACAATAACAAGTGGCTCTGTTCCAGTATTGGAAAGTCTATGAAGATGATGAACAGGAATATGGCATCATTCGTTCGGACGAAGCATGCGAATTTGTTCAATTTCTTTGAAATCTGGATGACGAATATCTACGGTTGCCACACCAGACACTACTGTCCAATGTTCACTTCGTCGTGTATGAGACTGTAGGGATAATCGTTTTCCTGGGTTTACTATGAGTTTCTTAACCTTATAGAGAGGACTATCCTCAAGAACATAATACACTCCCCAAGGTCGGTTTCCGATTTCTAGATAGTGCCCTTCTGTGAGTTCTTTTGGTAGCTCAGCAATCTTTGCTTTGAGATCACTCTCATCAGCCTTATTCTTAAGCTTATTCACGAGATCAGAAGAATTGTGAGTCTTTGCACCAAGCCCATCCACAATACGAACTCCTTCACTTCTCAGTAATACTGCCTCAGGAATTTCTGATGCAAATCTATCTCATCACTTGGTAAAGATAATTTCTGAATACTTACCAGTTGATTTTGCTTCTGCAATAACCATCTTAAGGCTCTCACATACACTTCCATCTTGATCAATCGAGAGAAAAACTCGACTCACAGATTTCAGTGCACCAACAACAGCTAGACGAAATTGTTCATCTTGGAATGATTTTACTCCGCGCTTCATCTCGGCTTGGCGGTCATTGTTTACAATTACCCAGAGTTCATCGGCATGCTCAAGAGATAGATCAAGACACTCAATATGTCCTGGGTGGATAGGATTCGCGTACATCGATGTTATGGCAAGTCGAGTCATAGATTTTATTTTAGATATGTAGAGATGATTTTAGCTTTTTTTGGAATGCGTCAAGAGAAAAAGTCTGAGCCTGTCTGATAGAATCTATTTTCATGGATCCCCATTCTTCTTTTGTTGTATTTTGTATAGTATTTATCAAGTTTTGAATTCCGATATCTCGATTGTTAATTTCTATCAGTTTTCCTGTTTTATTCTGAATAATAGTTTCCTTGAGTCATCATTCATTGGCTCCAATTACAGGAGTTCCGCAAGCCATGCTCTCAACGGGTGACATCCCGAAATCTTCATCAATCGGGATATATATGGTTGAGAGAGCTCCTTGAATCAGGGAAATTAATTCTGCATCATCGGGTGATTGTATAGCCTGAATGTTCTTCTTTCATTCAATTTTTGAAAGGATCTCATTCTTCATGGGATCGTTTTTCCCATAGGTAAATATAAGATTCTCATCAGGCATCTCGAGAAAAGCATCTACAATAATATCTATTCGTTTCGGTGGGGAGAGTCTCGCAAAAGAGAGAAAATAAGATTTTTCAGATTTCGTAGCCTCGCTAGGGATGAAATTCTCGACATCTACAGGCGGATAGAGCACTTCGCTCTCGAATCCACAATATTTAAGAAGTCTTGAATGTACATTCTCTGAATTAGTAAAAATCTGATCCATTTCGGAGAGTTGTTTGCAATAATTGGCTGCCTCTCGATCAAGTATCTTATCGGCAATTTTGTGTAACCACTTTGGAAATCTAGACATATACCGCTCTCTAAAATCAAAAATATATCTTGGTGGAGTATGGCAATAATATATTTTTTTGGTAGTTTTTGGAATATTTCGAACCGCATCCAAACAATTTCCAGAAAAAATCACAATATCATACTCACCTAAAAATTGAGTTTTCTGTATAAATCGATATTTGAGAACCGCATGACGAAATCACTTCGCAAAAACAGGTTTTCCAAGAGAAATCATTTTTCCTTCAAATCCAAGGGCACGAGGATCAAAACTCCCTTCAGAAAAAAATCCAGATACAAGATCTGCATCTAGTGCCTTCGCCATGAGTGATACGAGTCTCTCTCCTCCTCCGCGATATAAGAAGGCATCATGGAGAATGGCTATTTTTGGTTTTTTGTTTTGCATAGAAAAAGAATATTGAATTCTAAAAGAAAAACAATAGAATTTGGGGGAAATAATTGAATTACTCCCTAAAAAGGATAAACTAATTTAAAATTAAAATTGAAATCAATGTTGAATATTTCAAATTACATTCTAGTTAAGAAAGATTGCCTATGACAAGACTGATTTACAAATAGTTGAGAAAAGCAATTTATTAAAACAATCGAAGACTTTACTTCTCAATTATTTACAAAATCCGTATTCTATGCAGACTCAGTAAAGGATGTTAATTCAACAAGAGAAGTAACACATGAGCAAGTAAAACAAGCATCTGAAATTATTACCAGAAGTTTCAATAAGAATCAAAAGACAAAATTACAAATCATATGACAAATATCAGAATATATACTTACGGGTATAGCTGGTATATGATGATGAAATTTAGACAAACAATGGGGCATTCTTGCTCTTGTGATAAGTATGGCTCTTGCTGTTATTCTAATTTCTTATCGATTAAGTACTTCTAATAAAGAATAATATTATGTCAATAAAAATTCAATATACCGCCTGAGCAAAGACTATGATTAAAAGTCTTCATGACGACATTACTCGAAAAATTGAAGAAGAAATTACAAAAGAACGTATTTTTCCTTGAGCAGATTTTATTGAAATAAATGAAAAAGATATAAAAGAATATTCTTCACGTCTTCAAATTAAAAAATGAAAAAGCTCAAATTATAACTTGTATTTAATAGCTTATACTTACTCATTAGTTGGACTAATAACTTTTCTTGGTCCTACAATTTATAATGAAATTAAAATAACCTATATTACAAATGATGCCATCATAATGCTTACATGAATAATATTCACCGTTATGTGAATATTTACATATATGTTTGTCAAATTAAAAGAAAAACAATATAAAAATGATATAATCCAATCAGGAAATACTAACCAAGAATTAATGGCAGAATTAATGGTTAAAATTTTAGAACTGGAGAAAATAAGAAATTCAAAGTAAAATTAATGTTAAGCAAAAAAACTGCCATCGTCGCAGACTGGCTCATTGATTTCTGATGAGCCGAACTCGTCATATCTCATCTTTTGGAAACTTTTCCTGATGCGGATATCTATACGAGTGTATGTTTTATGGATCATCCGATGCTCAAGTGAAGACGAATATATACAAGCTGGTTACAAAAAGTTCCATTTTTTAACCGTAGGCACAAGCTCGCGGGGATACTTCGTCCGTGGGCATTTCGGTCTTTTGATCTCTCGGGATACGATATTATTCTCTCATCCAGTAGTGCAGAAGCCAAGAATGCGGGATATACAAAACGAGGAAAAAATACAAAACATTTTTGCTATTGTCATACTCCAACTCGTTACTATTGGAGCCACTTTGAAGAATACAAAAATATGATGGAATTTGGATTTTTTAATCCAATTGCCAAGTGAGCACTAAATCTTCTTATCAATTGGCTACGTAAAATAGATTATGCAGCAGCACAAAAGGTGGATTTTTTTATCGCGAATTCGAGAAATACACAGGATAGAATCAAAAAATATTATAATCGAGAAAGCGAAGTGATATATCCTGGAGTTGAGATCAAGGATTCTCAGATAGAAACTAAAAAATGAGACTATTATATCAGCGTAGGTCGTTGTATTCCTTATAAAAAATTCGATCTTCTCGTAGATACATTTAATCAAAATGGAAAACAACTTATCCTCTGTACTGCTACAGATACTACCCTATTTCGAGAACTCAAGGAAAAATCAAAATCAAATATAGAATGGAAATATAGAGTATCACATGCGGAAAAAGACTCTCTTATGCAAAATGCAAAAGCATTCCTCTTTCCACCTGAAGAAGATTTTGGACTGGTACCAATTGAGGCTATGGCTATGGGAACGCCCGTGATTGCTTATGGAAAATGATGAGCACTTGAAACGGTTATAGACTGAAAAACAGGAACCTTTTTCTCTCCACAAACTCCTGGAGCGCTGAGTGAAGCATTAGAAAAATTTGAAAAAATGTCGTTTAATTCAGAGGCTATCGCAAATCATGCTAGGGACTTTTCAAAAGAAGTGTTTCAGGAAAAAATATTGAATTATATAGAAACTCATGCAAAATAATCCACTCATCTCGATACTCATCGTCGCATATAATCCATGAGAATATCTACGAAATACTCTCAGATCTTGTCTAGATCAGACGTATAAAAATACGGAAATATTGATACTCGATAATAATTCGAGTGAAGATATTACTCGATATTTTCCAACCGATTCTACGGAACTCAAAAAGATAAAACTCATAAAAAGCACAGAAAATCTTGGTCCATATAGAGGACTCAATGTGCTCCTTGAACAAGCAAAGTGAGAATATATAGCAATCCAAGATCATGATGATATCTGGAAGGCTGAGAAACTCGAGAAACAAATCGATTTTCTAGAAACTCATGGAGAATATGTTGGATGTGGAACAAATACAATTATGTATTATGAAGCAGATAAAAAATATTTTGAGTATTTTTTAGAGGAAAAAAACTACTATACAATCCATCCTTCACTTGTATTCCGAAATACTAAAACATTCCGCTATGATACAGATATAGAGTATATGTGTGATGCCTGGTCACTCAAGTACAATCTCTGTGATGGAGAGAAGAAAATATATAATCTCGCAGAATCACTAACACTCCACCTAGTCAAATCTACGAGTTCTAACTATAGTTACAGATGGCACAAGCTTACTTATGAAAATATTTGTAGAGCTTACAAACTTCATTCTTTTTTCTATGCTACTCTTACTATCGGTTGGGAAATAAAACGAAAGATCAGCTATCCAATTCTCAATGCACTGAAACTTGGAAAATGGATCAATCCAATCGAGCGAATCCCCTTTCGGATGATGGGAAAGCAAATAAAAACCACCCAAGGAGATGAATGGTGGACTAAACTATTGTCCAACTAAACTATCATATAGATTCATATATTCTTGTACCATTCGTTTACTTGATATATCAAATCATAGACTTGATAAGTCTACTTTTAAGGGACTAGTCTTGAAATCAAAAAATGCTTTTTTAAGACCTTCATAATCTCAGGCTGAAACTAGGTATCCTGTTTTTCAATCTTGAACCAATTCTGAAGTGGCACCAACTTCAAATGTGATTACAGGGCATCAGCACGCAATGCTCTCTGCAATAACAAGACCAAAACTATCTGCACGAGTAGGATAAAGGAATATATCTGCTGCAGAAAAATACAATGCCATCATATCAGATGATATAAAACCTATCTGATGGATATTTCATTGGATAGAAGTTTTAGCATTTCAAAGGGTAAAAAACTCAATAGATGAATCACTTGATAATTCAATTGCAAGTTGTTCCACATAATTAACTCATTTTGCTCTACTTTTTCTTCATGCTCCAGCGATAGAAACAACCATAGTTATATCTTCCCTAATACCAAGTATTTTTCTTGATTCTTTTTTACCTCTTGGATAGAAAATACTCGTATCTATGCCATTATGAATAAGGTGAATATGGTCTTTATGAAAAATGTTGGAACTAAGTGCTTTTTGATACATCCAATTAGATACCGCAACTACATGGATATCTGATTGTTGTAATATTTCATTTCTCTTTTTAAAAGATCTCAAAGGCTTATATGGAAAAAGTGAACCATCTTTATCATTGCCCGAGCAGAACCAATCATCATGGAGCGTCCAAATTATCTTTTTCTCTTTTGAAATTTTAGGTAAATCTCGATAATCAAAGTATCATCATTGAATAGTATGAAAATGCAAGATATCAGATTTTTGATACTCTTCGTATTTTTTTAATTTTTCATATGAGAGATTTTTCGGTGTAAAAATATCGAAGAAAAAATTCAAAGCTACCCAAAAATAATATCTAAATCCCATGGGTGGATAACTATAGATAGACTTAGTATTTTGTTGAAGATTTTTCTGATATCCAACCAATGAAAACATTTTCGCAGAAGAATGTGAAATAGCATCATTAATTTGTGATGCAATTTTAGCGGAACCAGTAGATCCTGATAGTAAATTAACAGAAAGAATGGATTGAATTTTCTGCATAGTCTACAATAGATAATTATTTATGAGACAGAACGAATTTAATTTTTATGTAAAGTTTACTGAGTAAATCAGTAAAAATTCACAATTTTCATAAATATTTTTTTCTAAAAAATGATACTTCCTCTATTTCCCTTGCTTTGTTAGCAGGATTCGAGGTCATAGAATTATCATGTATTCGAAAATTAGAAACTATCTCAGGAAAAAATATGAATTTTTTATGTTTTGAAAAACATAAAAACCAAAATCAGAGATCAGATGCTATTTTTTTACTTTCATCATAAAATCATAATTCAGTAAATAAACTTCTTTTTATCAAAGCAGTAGGATGAAAAATGAAAGTATTAAATCCAAGATGAAATAGTATTTTGGAAAAAAAAGAATTTTTTGGAAAAATCCCAATGTTTCTATCCTGATAGATTTGTTGGAATTTTCAATGATAGATATCTCCATTGGGATTCTTTTCTATAAAAGAAATATATCGAGAAAGAATATCTTTAGATAAAAAATCATCACTATTCAAAAATAAAACAAAATCTCAAGATGCAAGCTTAATTCATTCATTCATAGCATTATATATGCCTTTTGGATTTCGTTGTTCCAGTACAATATTTGTTGTAGGATTACTAACTGCATATTCCTTTATAATATCACAAGTGCCATCAATCGACATTCCATCTATGAAGATATGTTCATAGTCGATTCATTTATTTTGAGATGTAACACTTCCTATGGCTTCGGGGAGATATTTTTCCGAATTATAGGTACAAGTAATAATAGATAGCTTCATATAAGTCTGTGTGAATAAAAAAAATTATGAAACAAATCTTCTCTTAATTATGGATATAAATTTGTGCCAAACTATTGGATTAAATAGTGCATTGTATCTAAAAAAAATGTAGTAGACTGATTGTGCTATTTTTCAGTACTGCTTTGCTGAATAAGCTGCCATCATAATCATGAGTAGTCAAGCAATAATAGCCTTATTGCTATATTTTTTGGCTTGCTTTTGGTCTGATAAATGATAGTAAGATATCATCTTATTATTCAACATATCCCAATCTTTGAGTATTACATCTACATTTCGACCAAGTAGCGAACTCTTTCATGTCGATGAATCATTTACATAAACTCTCACAGTATTGTTCATAATATACCCAATATCATATTTTTTGCCAATTCGCGCCCACATTTCTATATCACTAGATAGCGAATCAACAAGAAAATATCAAACTTCATCATATATTCTTTTTGGAACAATAACTGATGAACAGATGATATTGGCATCACCAATTATTTTATTAAGAGCGTCTATTCAATGTTTGCGGATAATTTGCGAATCAGAAACAGCAATAAATTCTTTATGCGTATCTTCATTGATAAAAATGCTTCCAGCATGTATCAATCCAACTTCAGGATTAGATGTAAAAAAATCTAGATACGACTGGAGAGCACCGTCCATTAATTCATCATCTGCATGAAGTATCATGAGTAACTCCGTACTACAGTTATCAATACATTTATTCCAATTTCATCCCATTCATACATTTGTATTATTTTGTATTTTTATAATTTCATCACCGTATGAATTAATAATATTCCAGGTATTATCCGTTGATTGATTATCAATTACAACGATCTTAATGGGCATATTTTGTTTCAGTACACTATCGATACATCTTTTAATGTAATGTTCCTTATTATAAGTTGGTATGGCAACTGTAAGTGAAGTTAAATTTTGCATATTCTATTGAAAAGTTACTTTTCTATTTTTGTTAGATATTTTTCTCGTATAATATTATAATTACTTTCTATCGAATTAAGTGTAATACTATTTTCAAGTTCCCATTGTTTAGCTCCAATATTGAAGGTAAAAAATACATATTGCATAACCATTATAAATCATGGTATTCAGCTTTTCCAAGCTCAATCCACAAAATAATATTTAATAAAAATTCAAAGAGTTTTGAGTATAAGTAAAGAGAATGATACTTTTTCTCCGGCATCATATCGCATTTGTGATTCGATAGAAGAATACTTACTATGCCCTATTTCAAATTTCACTAAATTGTATAAAGAAAGATGATGTATATAAAATATATCCTCCAATGGCATATAAAATATATTAGTGCACTTATGTCTTAAATTTCAGTGTATCGTTCATTCACAATACATTAATTCTTTTTTATATACTCGTACATGTTGCGAATGTTTTTTTCACTTATAATGATAGGTTGAAAAATTCAGATTCTCTATTCCATAATGATAATTTTTTTGAACTGTTGCAATTCAATCATAAGTTCATTCTCGGATAAGCTCAGTAGTCTTCACAAGAAGTTCCTTGCTCCAAATATGATCAGCAAATGACCAAGTCATATATTCTGTATTAATTTTTGAACGAACAAAATCAAGTTCTTCTTGGGTTTCTACGTATCCTGGATTTTTGAATTGATACACCTTAGCTCAGAGTCATTCGGCAATATCAATAGTTTTATCAGTGCTGAAATTATCTATAATAACAACCTCACCATATTTGATAAAGTTCCGCACAGAATAAGCAATTCTTTTTTCTTCGTTGTAAGCAAAAATGACAAATGTAATATTATTTTTTGATTTCATTTTCAAGCTTTTTATTATTTAAAATGGACTATTAAAATTCGACATAGATATAAGTCATCTATCCTTTTCTGTTATGATTGGTGAATCTAATCACCAATCATAACCAAATGAATCCCAACAAATTCCAGTATCACACGTAGGATCATATATCTCTGATGTGAGATAATGAACTACTGCATTATCTGATAATGATACAAATCAATGTGCAAATCATTTAGGAATAAATAATGCAAAATGATTATCTGCACTTAATTCTTCAGAAATATATTTTCCATATGTTTCCGTATTAGTATGCAGATCAAGTACAACGTCGCATATACTGCCTGAACTCACATATACGAGCTTATCGAGATCACTTGGAGGTAATTGAAAATGCATTCCACGAATTACATTCTTATGTGATTGTGTATAAAATGATTCTTTGAATGCAGGAATATATCAAATTACCTCTTTAAACTGTTCTGCGTGAAATACCTTAGTAAAACTCCCACGTCCATCGGTAGAGTTTGGGAGTGTAATTTTATAAACTCATGGAAGTATAGTTTTAGTGAACTGCATTTTTATAATCATTATAGGTTAGCCTGAGTCAATCTTCCAAGGAAGTAATAGGAGTCCAATTAATTACATCTCGAGCCTTTTGTATATTACAAATTGTTTTTTCTTTTAACTTGTAAGGAGTTGCAACTTTTTTTTGTATTTTTTTAGAAGAAATATTCTCCAAAATGCTTACAATATCCTCTATAGAGTAAGATTCCTGGGATCATATATTAATTACTTCATATCAACTAGAATTCATATCTTGAAGATAATCAATAGTAGCCATGTAGGAATTAATAATATCAACAACATAGGTAAAATGGAGCACCTGTGAAGTATCTTGAAGAGATACTTCCCTATTATCCAATATTCATCTT
>JAIESH010000098.1 GCA_019746175.1 Candidatus Altimarinota bacterium | reverse complement strand
AATTTGAATATCAATATGATCCACTTGGAGTGATCTATGGAATTGCTCCATGGAATTTTCCATTCAATCAAGTATTACGTGCTGCCATCCCTAATATTCTTGCAGGTAATACAACTATCTACAAGCATGCTTCCAATACTCCACTTGCTGGAGAGAAAATCGAATCACTATTTCGTGAGGCAGGATTTCCCGAAGGAATATACCAGAATATATTTATCTCTAGCTCAGAGAGTGAATATATCATTGCGCGAGATGAGATAAAAGGAATCAATATTACCGCATCAGAATGAGCTGGTCGCAGTATTGGTGCACTTGCTGGAAAATATCTGAAACCTTCAGTACTCGAACTTGGTGGAAATGATGCCTTTATTGTAGCATCGACACATCGACTCGAAGAGATCGCCAAAAGTGCCGTTATGGCACGCATGTCGAACAATGGTCAGAAGTGTAATTCATCCAAACGATTTCTTGTACAAGAGAAAGACTATGAAGCCTTCTGTGAATACTGTAAAACATATATAGAATCTCTCAGTATTGGCGATCCGATGGATCCTTCGACAGATGTATGACCACTCGCTCGAGCAGATCTCGTCGATGAGATCGATGCACAAGTACAAAAAACTATTTCAGAATGAGCCACACTTCTCACTGGAGGGAAAAAACTAGATCGAACTGGATATTTTTATGCGCCAACGATTCTCCGAGATGTTACTCCAGAGATGACAGCGTATCGTGAAGAAATATTCGGACCTGTACTCTCGATCATCCGGGTTAAGGATATAGAAGAAGCCATCAAACTGGCTAATCATTCGGATTTTGGACTCTGTGGTTGTGTATATGGCGATGATGAAAATGAACTCAAATCTATCGCACGACGCATTGAAACAGGTGCTGTATTTATCAATAAGCCTGCTGCATCTCAGCCTCACCTTCCATTTGGTGGAGTCAAAAAATCAGGATACGGAAAAGAAAATGGACCTGATGGACTCAAGGCTTTTACTAATAAAAAAGTCATTATATATTAATATGAGAATAATTCTCATTTTGATTTGATTTTAGCTTCATTTTTTATATACTCATATACGAATTAGGTTTAATTCATTATTTACAATTAATTATTTTATACTATGTCTTGCGGACACGATCACGAAGAATACATCTACGAAAGCGTAAAAATCGACACCATGGCTCCAGGGTTCGATCTTCCAGCTTACGATCCTATCAAGGATGATACAACGAATATCTCTAGCCATGATCTTCATGGAAAATGGGTAGTTCTATTTTACTATCCGGCTGACTTTACCTTTGTTTGTCCTACAGAACTAAAGGATATGGCAGGGGCTAAGGCAAAATTCGATGAACTCGGAGTTACGGTATTATCAGCTTCAACTGATACGGTATTCTCTCATAGAGCTTGGGTAAAACACGAAGGTCTCATGAAGAATTTCCCATATATGATGCTTGCAGATCACACCACTGAGATTGCAGCTGCCTACAATATTCTAGATGAAAAAACAGGAATTGCAGGTCGTGGAACATTTATCATTGATCCAGAAGGAATCTGCCGAGGAATCGAGGTTACATCAGGTCCTCTTGGACGCAATAGCGATGAACTTATCCGTAAGATTGAGGCACTTCAATTCATGGCAGCTCATCCTGGAACCGCTTGTCCAGCAAAATGGGCTCTCGGAGCAAAGACACTTACTCCATCTATCAAGATTGCAGGTGAAGTAGAGGCTCAACTTCAATAATTGCAAACATACAAAAAAGACTATTTCCCTCACGAAATAGTCTTTTTTTGATTAATCTAATTAAGAATATCTATATAGACATAACAATTAATCCATGAATCGTAGTAGCAAAAACATATAAAAATGCTCCACTAAGAAAAACTACAAGATTTTCTTTTGCAAGGAGATTTCGAGATTTTATAGAAAAATAAGTAATCATCACGAGCATGAAAAATACTGTTGCTATACGAAATCACCAAATCAATCCTATACCCTGATCTATATACCATGGAAGATTATTGAGGTCAAATGAATTAGTGGCATACAGAAAAGCAGGAGAAAAAAGAGCCAGAAAAAATAAAAAAAGTCTTCAATGCATAGAAAGAAAAATAAAGAAATAAAGTAAACCTTATATACCTGTATATGATATATACAAGAGGACTGTATGTCAATGATTTATCGTAAAACCAAATTAGACTTTTGTGATTGTTCAATAGCTCAATGTAAGAGTATATCAAGTTGATGTGGATACTTAATAATTTGATGTGCGATATTTATAGCAATTAATTCAGAAAAACTCATACCACTATGATCTGCGGCAATCTCACTACGACTATCTTCTCGCTTTTCTCGGGTAATATTATTTTCTTTCATCCAAGCTTCAAGAATATCATTGATACTATCAATATTTTCTTTTTTTTGAAAATGAACTACCAAACTATCTCGATGTTTAAGAAAAGCAACAAATCATCGAGGAAATTTGAAACTAATACAATCTCAAGTCTTATCCGATAGGAGATCTAAGTGTCATTTTAATTTTCATAGATGACTGATAAATACATATTCTTCAATCGGAATAGAACGGTAAAGTTTGATATTAATACCTGTGGATGGTTTTAATCATTTATAACAATCAAGTTGTATCCAAGCAGGATTTCATCATCACTGATGATGATTTTCGTAAACATCTTGTTGCTTTTTATACCAATCAGATTGATCTTTATACGTATCCCTGATCTTTTCAGGAGTTATTCATTGTTGAAATTGTTCAAAATAGGTAGTTCGAATAGTTAACAAATCAATAATCTTTAATTTAATAATTTCTTGCTTCTGAACAAGTGGACTTGTTGAGAGTAAAATACTATTAATTTCCATTTGAGCATGTTCTAGTTTTGAATTCAGCATATGAATTATAATACCATAAGTATGGCATAAATCAAAAAATACCCAATTAAGGGTAATTTCGATTAATCAATTGTATTATTCAGAGATGTGATACATTGATCATAACACTCCCCCTCCAATTTGGATCAAAATACGTAGTTCATTTCCGGACAATATCTGTAGGAATTATTATATTTAACCCTCCTTGTTGATCTAAGTTGTATGAATTAATATTCATTTTAGCAAAATTAAACGAAATAGCTCCAATACTCGGATCTGAAGGACGCGGAATAGTAAGTGCACGTATCCTTGGGAGCAAATGCATATTAAAATAACTAACTCGCACATCTGGATGAGTATAATACCAATTGGCAATAATATCTCGAAAATTATTGGGATTTTGTTGTATTTGATTGTGAACATAGTCAGATATTGGGGATGGCTGGGCTGGTTGAATAATATCTGTCCTAATTAAATCAGCAAAATCCTGTCTACCTCCTTTTTCAGTAGCAATAATTCGTATGGCCAATCGTCCTCAAACAAAAATAGGACTAGAAACATTAATATGTGAAGTTTTGGAATCTAATTCTATAGTATTCTGAATTACACTTCTTTCACTTCTTGACAGATCTCAACCTACACCTTGTATCACGGAAGGCAAGCGCAAACGAATTCATGGTTTTCCTTCTTTATCAAGATAAGTACTAATTTGTATTCAGAAACTATTTAATATGTCCTTTTGTTGATCTGAAATATTTCTAGGCCCAAAACCAAGATCCATAGGCTTGATTTCTGGAGTATTTATAGGTTTTGGTGGTCACAGTAATTCTCTGACTTCTCCAATGGTTACCCGCATCAATCTTGGTCAAATTACGTGAGACTTATCACCCATAGTCAATACTACTTGAACTGATTGAATAGGAGCAACAGTGATTTTTATTCATGGATAATCCTTCATGATTTGCTCATAGGTTCCAGGTTCAAACTTATTCTTAAGTTTTTCTACCTCTGGATTGGCAGAGTTTTCAATTTGTTCTGACATATTTATATAAAAAAGCTAAATAATGTAAAAAATCCTCATAATAAACCAATAACTCACCAAAAAATACATAAAAACTTTATATATCCAGGATGTGTAATAGATTTACCTGAAAAAATTAAAAAATACATTCGGAAAATCGAAATAACAATACTAATATCTATAATAGCAATTATACTAATACGCACTTTCATATCATCTTCACCAGACATAGATAAATAGCTCATAGAGACAAGTATCATAATAAACAATCCAATTATCACTGGAATAATAGTTCAAAAAAATTGAAGTAATTTACTAGGTGATGTATTTGACTTTTGGTCAGACATAGATAAATACTTATGTTAAGTATTTATACACTAACATAATTAAAATAAATATGCAAATTATCAAAAAATTCCTACTTCTTTCGAAAGTGGGAATTTTTAGAGACACAGATATTATAGAATTTTCCATATAAACATACTAATTAAAAGTGAATATATAAAGTGTGTTAATAAATATCCAAGAATAATAAAAATTATACTAATAATATTTTTTCAAACTCAATTCCAAGAAAAAATTGTATCAGGCTTCAAATAATAACGAATCTGCGAAGCTACATAGTAGAGAAATATAATTATCCATATTCCCAAAATAATTTGTGGTCCATAAAGAATATACCAAGGAAGATTAAATGGATCTACATTACTCGGACTTGGCATCATAATGGGTGCAGGTTTTGGTCCTCAAAAATCAATAGCAAAAACAGATGTAAAATTAAAACATGCAAAAACAAGGAGAAATATTAAAATTTTCATAAAAAGGAGATTTAAAAAAAAATACTAACCAGATATTTATATCATTTACTCCCACCATTGTCAAAAAAATAAAAAATCCCCAACTTTCATTGGGGATATTTAATTATATTAAAAGTTATATTTAACAATTGTAGGATTACCGTAGTTTTCATATTGATATGAATAACCATTTCATGATGAAACTTTAGTGTAATAAAGTTGTTCAATATCAATCGAGTATCCATCATATGATGCCAGATTTACATTGAGAGTAGTAAGTTTATTTTTTGGTTTACTAACCTTTCTATAATCTACTTTTTTTAATTTTCCTTCACTATAATCATATACCCAAACAGTATTAGCATTATTTCCAATAAGTGCTACCTTCATATTATTTGAGTCTGGATCGAATGTAAGAAAACCAAGTTCACTTGGGTTATTTCACTTAAGAAGAGAAGAAATTCTTGTTGTTTTCTTTTCTCTACAATCATATTTAAGGAAATATGATCCAAGAAAACGATAATTATCAGTAAAGGTATTGGCTACCATAAAGAGGTAATCATCAACTTTTACATATCATTCAGTCTTTGTAATTCTCTGATTAATATGTTTTAGAATAAGTTTATCGTTATTTGTACTATGTACACCCTCAGTTTCCCACATACACTTGGAATTTAAATCAGAAAAAGAGCCAGCCATCGTAATTGTAGGCATCAATAAAAACAGCATTACGAACAAGAATTTTTTCATAAAAATAAAAGATTAAATCTTAAAACCTCGTAAATTATAGAAAATAATAATATTTTTGTCAAAAATAAAAAAATATCCTCAAGCTTTCACTTGGGGATATTTTATAAATTTGAGAGAAAATATTATTCTTCATCATCTTCTTCGAACTTCACTCCACGTTCAGCTCGAATTTTTTCAGTAATATTGTTTGGAACTTGAGAGTAATGAGCAAATTCCATAGCATATGTAGCACGTCCTTGTGAAGATGAACGGAGATCTGTAGAGTATCCGAACATTTCAGAAAGAGGAACATGAGCTCGGATGATCTTCGCCATACCACGTTCAGTCATCTCGATGATTTGACCACGTTTAGAGTTAAGATTTCCAAGAACATCACCCATATATTCTTCTGGAGTATTTACTTCCACAAGCATAATTGGTTCAAGAAGAGCTGGACGAGCCTTTTTGGCAGCTTGGCGGAATGCCTTGATGGCAGCCATACGGAACGCAAGTTCGTTCGAATCTACATCATGGTATGAACCGAATGTAAGAGTTGCTTTCACATCAACGATTGGATATCCAGCAATAATACCACGAGTATATGCTGTAATAAGTCCTTTTTCTACACCAGGGATAAATTCACGAGGAATCACACCTCCAACCACTTTATTCAAGAATACTGTTTCTGTAGGATATTCTTCTGGATTAGCTGTTCGCATATCAGGAGTAATTGGTTCGAATGTGATAACTACATCACCAAACTGACCACGACCACCTGATTGCTTCTTGTGTGTACCACGTTCGTCAGTTACTGCAGCAGTAATAGTTTCACGGTAAGCTACTTGAGGAGCACCAACGTTAGCTTCTACTTTGAATTCTCGTTTCATACGATCCACAAGAATTTCAAGGTGAAGTTCACCCATACCCGCCATGATCGTTTGTCCAGTTTCTGGATTTGAAGATACGCGGAATGAAGGATCTTCTTCAGCAAGTTTATTGAGAGCCATACCCATCTTTTCCTGATCAGCCTTAGTTTTTGGCTCAACAGAAATAGAGATAACTGGCTCAGGGAACACCATACGTTCAAGAAGAATTGGACGATTGATATCACAAAGTGTATCACCCGTTTTTGTATCCTTAAGACCGATAATAGCACCAATATTACCTGCTGGTATTTCTTCAATTTCAGTTCGAGTATTCGCGTGCATCTGAAGAAGACGACCAATACGTTCTTTTTCTCCACTTACAGAGTTAAGAACATATGAACCAGACTTAAGAGTACCAGCATAAACACGAACGAATGTAATACGTCCTACGAATGGATCAGTCATGATCTTAAATGCAATAGCACCAAGAGTTTCATTAGCATCCTGTTTGAGAGTAATCACTGTATCAATATCATCTGGATCAACTCCTGTAGCCATACCACCCTTAACATCAAGAGGAGAAGGAAGAAGATCTACTACAGCATCAAGTACGAGTTGTACACCCTTATTCATAAGTGCTGAACCACACATAAGAGGATATACCATATCTGCAATAACTCCCTTACGAAGACCTTGTTTGATTTCAGCCTCTGAAAGAGTACCGTTTTCAAAAAATTTGTTCATAAGTTCATCATCTTGTTCTGCTGCCTTCTCAACGAGAGCTGCATGCCATTTATCTGCATCAGCTTGATGAGATGCTGGGATTTCCATTTCAATTACTTTTTCTCCCATCTTACCATCAAATGTATATGCCTTCATATTAATGAGGTTGATGATACCAGAGAACTCATTCTCTTGACCGATTGGAAGTTGAATAGGAATTACCTTATTACCAGCAAGACGCTTGATAATTGACTCGTAAGTCATCATAAAATTACCTCCAGTTTTGTCCATCTTATTGGCAAAAGCAATACGAGGAACTCCATATTTATCCGCTTGTTTCCAAACAGTTTCAGATTGAGGTTCCACACCTTGTGAAGCATCGAATACTGCAACTGCACCATCAAGAACACGCATAGAACGCTCTACTTCAATGGTAAAGTCAACGTGACCTGGGGTATCAATAAGATTGAGTTGTACTCCTTTCCAAGTTGTTGTAGTAGCAGCTGAAGTAATAGTAATACCTCGCTCCTTCTCTTGTTCCATCCAGTCCATAGTAGCACCTCCATCATGTACTTCACCAATCTTGTGATTGATACCAGTATAGAATAGAACGCGCTCTGAAGTGGTAGTCTTACCCGCATCGATGTGGGCACAAATACCGAAGTTTCGGATATTTTTGAGATCCTTGGAAATCGCCATAAAATGTAAAAATTAGAAATAATAGTACGGAAATCGCGAGAATAATATGGAAAAGATGAGAAAAGTCAAAAAGAGTTTTTTATAAAGAAACTCTAAAAAATATCACTTCAAATATGGGAATATGTCTTCAAAATATATAGCTATTTATAAACTATATCAAAAGAACCTCATGTCATTATCCAATTTCACAAATGATGAACTAATTTATTATAATCCTTTATTGAGAGATTTGAGGGATAATTTTTTAAAAGGAAATCGGATTCTTCTGAAAGTTCTCATGCAACAAAAGTTGTTTTATTACTTTTTTGATAAAAATATACTGCTATAGTTTTAATGGAATTAAGCGAAATCTTATAAGATTTTCATAAATTTTCATGGAAATAAATATAATCTACATTTGAAATATCAATTTTAAAAAACTCTTGTTCCAATAAAGTACTCAATTCTGACCGAGAAGGAGGTATAAAGATAGGAGATCTTTCATTGTCATTTTTTCAATCAACAAAAAAAACTCATACCCATACAATTAATGCTGCAAATACGATTACTAGAAATAATCAATTTCTATCAATAATAAGAAGAAAAACTGCTAAAAGAAAATAGAATAATAAAAAAAATGGTCAGGACACAAGGTATTTTAATTCAATAGGATTATTGGAAGTTGAAAATGCTATCAATACAATATATATCAAAAATGGTATTCATCACGCTCAAATCATGAGAGAGATTCCTAATATCCATCAGATTGTTTCAGCAAGAACACAGCCAATACCACTTCTAAATATTCATACACATCAAGCAGGGCAAATTAAATATATTAAATATATTAATACTAATACTCCAGGATAGGTAAGGTAACATAAATATCTATATAGCCTATGTATCTTATCTTCTGTATATAAAATCTTATTTTGCATCAATCAATAGTTAAAAGATAAAGGGTTCCTCTTTTTAAGAGAAAACTTCTTAAACTGAAAAAAGTTAATATTTTTTATCAAATTATAAAATAATTATATCCTTTAAATGATTTTTTATCAAAAATTTGCTTTCTATAGTATTTTTTCTATACTACGCTCACTTGCCCAGGTGATGGAATGGTAGACATGACGGTCTTAGAAGCCGTTGCCGCGAGGTGTAAGAGTTCAAGTCTCTTCCTGGGCACCATCTAAAATTTAAAAATCTCTCAAATAATTTTGAGAGATTTTTTATTATTTAAAAGGTAAAACTAATTGATCTTTTAGAAGTATGAGTAATTTTGATTTTTCTATTACTATAGCTATTTTTTCCTTTATTTGTGACTTGAATTGGAGATATTGCCATGAAAAGTTTCTCTCATATCTGCTATTTTTAGCATGCTGACTTTCGGCGTCAATAAAATTTATACCATCAATTCAATCTAGTATTAATTCAGCAATTGTTTTAACTCTTTTTAGATGCCATACACTTGAAAAAATAGACAATTCATGGTCCTCGTTCCTGCAAAGTCAAAAGGAATTTTCCAGATTTATTCTGGTATTTAAAGAATCTTCTTCTGTAAAAAATTCTAAAGTTTGTAAATCGAATCCTTTCTCAATAAGTCTTTTTATTACATAATTCTTCATGAGTTCTGCCTCAGAGGAATCACTTCACTTGGTTTTTCAACCTGAAAATATAATACGATGGACAGAATTACCTTGTCTGAGTATATAGTCAGCCAAAGCTCGAGAACGAAAATAATGTATATGCCTTTCCCCACATCAAAGTACTATGACAGTTGAGTTTTTCATAAATAAATTTTATAAAAGTCAATATAATGAAACTGTGTATTTTGCAAGTCCTTTTTTACATTTTTCAAAAATTCCCTACAATTAAGCTATGCAATCCCTCTTCGAACATTCCATAACGCCACTCGCATCACTTCTCAGACCAGAGAAGATCAATGATCTTGTAGGACAATCGCACCTTATCTGAGAATGAAAGGCTATTAGGAAATTTATTGAGGCAGGAAGACTCCCTTCGATTTTGTTTTGGTGACCACCAGGTTGTGGAAAAACCTCCCTCGCACGGGTGATTGCCAATTCTCTTGATGGAGAATTTTTTCACCTGTCAGGAGTATTATCCAAAAAAGAAGACGTTATAAAAATAATAGCAAAAGCTCAAGCTAATTTTAAGTGAGGTCGTCAGACGATACTTTTTCTTGATGAAATCCATCGTTGGACCAAATCTCAACAAGATGTACTCCTTCCTTGGGTAGAAAAATGAATTGTTACACTCATAGGTGCCACCACTGAAAACCCAAGTTTTACTGTTATTAATGCTCTTTTATCAAGATGTAGAACATACGTACTTGAACCCATAAAAGCCCAAGAAGTAATAGAATTTCTTGAGAAAAATCTTGAAAAAATCAAAGAAAGGTATTCTCAAATTGAATTTAATTCAACCGAATTAGACCTTCTCGCAAAACTCTGAAATGGTGACCTTAGAAATACACTCAATCTTCTCGAAACAGCCTGCATACTACAATGAGAATGAGAACTCTCGAGAGAAAATATTCTTGAAGCAGGAAGCAAATCTCTCTCATATGACCAAGACGGTGAAGAACACTACAATCTCATATCAGCCATGCACAAATCCCTCCGTGACAGTGATGGAAATGCGGCAATTTACTGGATTGGGCGAATGCTAGCAGGTTGAGAGGATCCGCGATATGTCGCTCGTCGTATGATGAATTTTGCCTCTGAAGATATATATGATCCACAAGCGATCATTCTCACGAATTCGGTATATGATATAGTTGAAAAAATGGGAATGCCAGAATGTGAACTTCCACTTCTCAATGTGGCCTATTATCTTGCGAATGCACCAAAGAATAATAGCATCTATATGGCTATGCAAGAGATGCATAGAGATATTCATGAATATGGCAATCTGAATGTTCCCATTCATCTACGCAATGCGCCAACTGCCCTTATGAAAGAAGTCGGGTATGGAAAATGATATGAATATGCCCATAATCTCGAAAACAAAAAAAGTTCCCAGGAACACTTTCCTGAAGAACTCAAGTGAAGAAAATATAGAAAAAATTAAGTTAAAATTTCTCATTCATAACAAACAATGAATATTTTATTATTATCTGGATCAATTTCATATAAAAGGATTATTGTCAAAAAATAGGACTTAAATTTGCTTTTTGGCATTTTTTCATATAATAAGTCCAAGTTATAAAAAAGGACCTGCCCAAGTGGCGAGTCTTTTTTTTGACCCAATGTTCCACATACTCGTAACCCCCTATTAAATGTTTGATATACAAAAAATTAAAGCTGCCATTGAGCAGATTGCTGCAGAGAAAAAAATTGGTAAAGAAAAACTCGTTGAAATCATC
>JAIESH010000148.1 GCA_019746175.1 Candidatus Altimarinota bacterium | reverse complement strand
ACGGTGAAAAATATGATATTGAATGATTTTTAGATCCTGATAATTGAAACGCTTATTTGATATGAATTAAAGAACAAAATTTAATTGCTTTTCAATGAAAAAAATTAAGATTAACATGACCTAATGATTTTGATGAAGAAAAAATGCTCACTAATATTATTGACCCTATTGATTCCATTCAGGACCTTACGATAAATGTACTTGTAAGTTGTATAGATGATATTGATAAAAACGGAAAAGAATTTTGACTTCAAGTTGGAAATACCATTAGTTATCCAATAGAAGAAAATGGTGAGATTTGACTGATCCGTATTGATAAAATCGATGCAGATAAAAAAGAAATCACAATAAACGATATGTGAAAATATCCATATGTGATTTCATTTGCAAAATTTTTGGAAATTTTTACTAAGCATGGTTTTTTGCGAATGCCTAAGTTAGATACAGCTGAAGATTTCTGTGCACACATGAATATTCCTGGTCTTTATTTTAAAGATGGTCTCAAAATTAAGACAGAAAATACTCACTGACATGATGATCATTCACGCTGAAATGATTCAGAAGGATCTCCAGTTAAGGCATTAGTATCTGCTGATGGTAAAAAACACATTCTCATTAAAAAAAGTGATAATAATACAGTAGTTATTCAGGTATACAAATGAAGTGAAAAAATTACAGCACCTCAAAAATGAGATGCTCCTAAAAAATTCTTATGAAAAAGGCATGATTATTATAAGGCAGAAGAGATGAATTATATTGAGCTCGCAAGTTATATCAAGAGCCAGTGACTTCACCAATCTGACGATATTCTAAATAAGGCTATTAGTACAGACCCAACTAAAGTAGATGATGGATATACAGAAGAGGACCCATTTCATATGCATAATAACGCTCTTAAATCATTTCTCAATATTGGAAATATTGGTGATCTTATGAAGGCTTTCGAGATGAGTTGGCATGCATTCGAGCATACCATGGAGAAATGACAAAAGATTAATGCTTCAAAATTCATGTATCGAATGTTCGGGAAAATGGACAATGATTTTGGTTCTCAAATTGCTGCTGATTATGTGGAGTGAGTTGGCGAAACGATTGAGAAGATCATGAAAAAAATCAAGTGATTCAATAATGGAATGAAGAAACGTAAAAAATGTCTCCATCTTCTCCAGGATAAGGCATCAAAACCTGAGGAAATTGCCGCAGCACTTATTACTACAGTTGAAGGAAGTGGATGACTCTATATGGATGAACCATTTGTTGGGTTTGCGGGAAGTTGGATGTGGTTCAATTCGCTCGTAAGAGCTGCTTGATATTCAGATACTGCACGTATAAAAGCTGAGCTTGCTGATAAAGTGAATGAAGTGAATAAAGAAAATCCAACAGAAGAAATGTATATTGAGCAATTTCTCAAGGTATATGGTGAGCTCCATAATAATCCTCTGGTTATGGCAATGTGAGGATATCCAAAATTCCGTAAATCACTGATTGAATGAAGAAAATGAGAAATTGAAAAAGGAGAACGAGATGCAGGTGAGCTCCTTGGTATTGGGGATCGTACGCAGCTAGGTATCAATAAAATGCGCACCTGAGAATATCCACAAGTGATCGGAATATATAAATCTGCTATGTGAAAATATGCATGATGACCAGCTGATGTGATTCCATGGATGTGGGCACTCTCTGGTGCTACCAAGGTTGCACATCCGAATGTAGCGAATGAGTTCAAAAACTTTACAGATGCACATGGTTTCACTTTTCATGCGATTTCATTTTGTCGAAATCCAGATGTTTCAGCACTCTATAAACGAGTAGTAGGTAAAATAGTAGCCGATAAACTCGGAGCTACAGCCGCGGGTCAGTTTGCAGATATACAGCATAGAGTAGAGCACCAATTCTGACATCACCATCATCGTAGTGAAAAAGAACTCAATGATTATAATGCAGATATCATGAAAGATCTTGCAAACTTTTGGAATAAGCACAATAAAGTATTGCATCCTATTTTGCAAGGCACTTCAGATAGTTATATTTTTGAACATTCTGATGATCCTGATTTTAAACGATATATAGATTACCTTAATGAGACTCATGATTATCGTGGAAGTGGATGACAGGGCTGATTTAATAAAGATTATGGATATGTAGATGGCTACAGAAAGAGTCCATCATTTGGGTTTAGTGAAATTGACATATGAAATAAAAAGATACGTGTACGTGATATAAAACGACAACTTGATTGGATTAGAATCCATGGGCAAAGTGCCTGATCAATTGAAAATGATCTTGATACCCATATTTTTCAGAAATCAATCATACCTTTTCTTAAAGAGGATATCCAAAAAATAGAGAATCCAGATCAACAAGAGGCAACATATATAGCAAATTACTTTGCTATTATCAATTGGATACGTGAACACTTATGAAGCGCATCAGATAAAGAATGAGCTTATCAAGGGGCACTTGCTCAGCGTTATATGCAGGATCTAATTAAGCTTGGATATGATCTCAGTTTTGAAACTGTTATCAAAAATAATATCAATCCAGATCCAGATAAAAAAATGTTTCTTGATAGAAAAGCTGCTGAAGCATCATATCGTCGGTTTCAATGAAAAAATCCCTGGAGTGCTCTAGGTGAAGTTTGAGATACTAAAGCAAGATTTTCAAAGTTTGGAAATACTACTTCTAGTAATGATTCCTTATTTTCTCAAGCTGCCTAGATTTCTATTCATCTCACATGCCAAATCCTATGTCCTCATATATCGTTTGGCATAATTCCAATAAAATCGACCTGAATTTTTTCTAGGTCGATTTTATTTTTACTCACATATAGCATAATCGTTCGTTTGAGAATTCTTTTTTTTGAAATAGTAAGAGTATCGAGAGGGTGGCCATAATTCTCATTTTTTCGATATTTTACTTCAATGAATATTGTGATATCTCATTTTTTCATAATAAGATCGATTTCGCCTCACTTAATTTGGTAATTTTGTTCAACAAAAAAATACCCCTTTCATTCGAGATATTTTTTTGCAATTTCTTCTCAGATATCTCAGATGGATCGATGAGATTGAGTCATATTCACTTAATTAGTCCTTCATTTGTTCTACTCTTTTTTTGAGAAATTCTTTTACTTGAGGACCAAGATCATCTCGGTCGAGAGCATAATCTATGGTAGCCTTGAGAAACCCAAATTTATCTCCCGTATCATATCGATCTCATTGCATCTCTATTCCATATATTTTTCATCCATCTTGTACCATTTTTTCAAATGCATCCGCAAGACGAATTTCACCATCTTTACTTGCCACAGCACCATCCTTTTCTAGGTAATCAAATATTTCTGGAGTGATGATATATTTACCGATAACTCAGAGTCTAGAGGTGGTTTCTTCTGGTTTTGGTTTTTCTAGAAATTTACTTACCGTATAGTGTCCATCAGAAAAACCCGATGACTCAATAATACCATAAGAACTTACTCGTTTATCAGTTACTCGCTCGAGCGCAATAACAGGAGACTGAGTTTGATTAAATGCTTCTACTAGTTGAGCTGCACCAGATTTTTCTCATTTAATGAGATCATCTCCAAAGAGTACGAGACATGGTTCATCTCATATGAGTGCGCGAGCCCTGAGGAGTGCATCGCCATCACCACGAGGTACTGGTTGCCTGACATAGGCAATACGTGCAAGATTTGATATTTTTTCTACTTCTGCGAGTTCCTTGATTTTTCCTTTTTCTACAAGGGTTTTCTCAAGTTCAAATGACATATCAAAATGATCTTCTATAGAACGTTTTCCACGACCAGTAATAATTATGATATCAGTAATACCAGCAGAAACTGCTTCTTCAACAAGGTACTGAATAACAGGCTTATCTACAATTGGGAGCATTTCTTTTGGCTGAGCTTTGGTTGCTGGTAAAAACCGAGTACCGAAACCTGCCGCTGGTATAATACATTTACGAATTTGAGTCATGGGAAAATATGTTTTTTTATTGAGATATTATTGTTGAGTTGATCCAGATACTGTAGATTCCTCTTTTGTTCTATTTTTAATAAAAATTCGACACATCGCAAGAGAGGTTTCATCAAGAATTTTTTCACAATCAGCTCATTTAGAATTTGATATATTCATTACGTACTGAAGAATGCACTGATCCTTTTCTGCACCATTATTACTTGTGCCTGAACCAGTTTGTAAAATTACATCAATTTTATCACAAACACTCAAGTCTTTTTTGTTTGTAGCATCTTGCTTGTACAATTGAATTTTACATTGTTTTGCATAGTAGTCATCCGTGAGTGTATCACATGCTTTATCATTATTTTCTTCTTGGGCACTCATCATGGCGATAGCAAATTCACAACTGAGTTGTTGATCTTTTCCTGTAAGTTCCTTACAGAAGTTAGCATCCTTTGCTTTTTGAGCCATCTCCATTCCAACACTCTGAACACACATAGTTGCATGTTGTTTCATGCAGCTATTGAATTCTTCACTATTTTTTATTTTTTCAGAAAAACTATCGATATCTTGCTTGTAACTTGTACTTCCTGTCATTCAGTTGCTTGGCTTATTAGTATCACTTGGAGCTGTACATGATGATACTAGTATCATACAAAGCGCCAATATTGTAAATTTTTGCATATAGAAAAATGATGAATTAAAATATAACGTGCTTAGTATATTGATCTGGATAGATCTGGCAAGATAATTTCCTTGCCCATTCAACTATTTTCATCGTATATACATACCATCTCCGAAGCTATAGAATCGATATCTAGAATCCACTGCATGTTTATATATTTCTTTTGTTTCATGAAATCCAAGAAATGCTGATACAAGTACAAGTAAGGATGACTCACCAAGATGAAAATTGGTTATTAAATCATCGATTATGATAAATTGAAATCCTGGAGTAATATATATTTGAGTATTAAAGTGTAATGAATTGGTATCCTCATGATATGTTACATCGTTAATCCATTTGTTATTTTTTAAATTCAGTGCTATATTATCCCAGTATTTGCATATATTCGCATTAAATAGATTTTTAATATCTTGAGGTAGATTTTTCCATAAATACGGTAGTGATTCGAGGGTACGAGTCGCTGTAGTTCATACGGCAACAATTTTTTTATGAGACTCTTTAATATCTTGTATTTTACCAAATATTCCTATATCAATTTCGATTGATTCAGCATGAATCACATAGTCTCTAACATCAGCGGTTTGTATTCCTTTGAATGTTCAGAGTCATACATGGAGAGTAAGGTATTCTTTTTGAATGGTGAGTTTTTCAAGAAGTTCTCTTGTAAAGTGAAGAGATGCAGTTGGGGCAGCTACTGATCCGGTATTTTTTGCAAAACTTGTCTGATAATCTGCTTCTTTTTCTTTTGAATATTTGATATATGGAGGAAGTGGCAATGATCCGTATTTGTCTAAAAATTCTTCGGTGCTACCTCATGTAATCTCAAGAATTCTACCATTATCTGTATTTTCAATAACATGTATAATAAATTCACCTATATGAAATGTATTTCCAATTTGGAATTTATTTCCCGGTCGTACGAGTGCTGAGAATGTGTTTTCTGTAATTTTTGAAAGATAAAATATCTCACCATCTTTAATAAGTCAGGAAGTGTCATCTTTTTTTAAAAAAGGAGTATCTAAAAGTATAACTCTTGATGGAAGTACCTTCGAATCATTAAAAAAAATTACTCTATCACTTCCAATATACTGGTCTAATTCCCAAAAAGTTGTTTCAGCTTCAATAGTTCATTTTTCTTTGTTTATGACCATCATTCTGGCATCATGATGAGGATGTATTGCTTCTTGAGCGATGAGAGATTCATCAAGATGATATCTATAATCAGAAAGAGAAAACATATATTTATTGAATTTAAGTGACACAGAGTATATAAAAACTCGATAAAAAATCAAAAATACCGTTTCGCTTGATTTTCATTTTGAAAAACACTACTTTTTTATATGATGAATGCGATTATTTAAGGGTTTGTTGAGATGAAAAATTCATCATTTTTTGCAAATTTTATTGTATAGAAACTATGGTTCGTATTATTTTCTTATTACTTGGTATTTCTTTTTTACTAACTTCCTGTATGGAGGGTATTTCGACTACCATTAATGTCTGAAAAATAACTACTAATACTGGTAAATATCTTACAGGAATTACTGATGATGAAAAAGTAAAATTAACACTTCAGCGAAAAAAAGAGCTCAGAAATATCAGAAAAGGAGATTATATGACTCTCAAAAATAATCCAGAAGAAGCTATTAAATATTATCAAACAGCTTTAGAACAGCTTCCAAATGATATTATAATCCGACGCAAAATCGCTCATACTTACTACCTTTTGCGAGACTTCAAAAATGCTTATTTGAATTATTCTCAAGTGCCTATTGCAGAAATAAAGGAAGATGAACAGAAAGAGTTGTTTCAGGCTTTATTTTTTGATGAAAGTCGAATTGATAGAATGTGAGAACTTGGTAGATATGATGTAGATCCTATGTTAGTTGATTACTATCGTATTGCCGATATTTGCTATTCGGGAATTCATAACTGTATTGTTTCTATTGAAGGGTATACTGGGCAGACGAGTAAGGTTCTATCACTCCAAAAATCAATTCAAAATGCAACACAAATATCACCTGATTACCATTATCGTAATTTTCTAGTTGCTGCAGAATTTTATGGATATTCGATGTATCGAGTGGTTGATATTTTGACACAAGAGATACTATCCGCAAGACCTAATTATAATGAGGTCAAAAAACTTCGCTGATTTGCTTTATATGAACTTGGTAGATATGCACAATCACGTGATATACTTATTAATTACATTGAACAAAATCCTAAAGACCTAGAATCAATTGTAAAACTTGGTGATATTTATGCTGCTTTATGAGACTATACCACCTCCACACTTTATTTTAATAATGCCGTCACAGCCTGATATCCAAATAAGGCTCAAGTGGAACGAAGACTGGCTTATAATTATTCTATTTTGAATGATAATGTAAGTATGATGAAAGTATTATCATACTTACTTCAGGAAGCTGAGGTTACTGAAGATGATTTTGCTGTTGCAATATCTTTAGCACTTCATCAATGAGAAAATACTAAAGCATATGCCTGGGCATATACAAGTATTGAAAAATATAAAAATTCTACATTACTCATCCCTTTGTACCTATCAGCATTGCGCATTAATGGTAAATTCCATGATACTATAGAGTATGTATTATCTCTTGATGAGGAAAATCGTTTAAACCCATTGGTTCAATTAGAATACGCCATAGCTCTCTATGAGGCCTGAAAACTAAAAGAAGCTTTACCAATATTTGATAATATCATAGAATTTGGTGATGATTCAGATTGGGCAAAAGAAGCTCAAGATTATGCTTCTCTCATAGAAATTCAGATCGCTCAAAGTGGCTCATTAGGTCCTAAAAAATAATTATTTATTCTATGTTTCGCTCAGATTTCCCCATTTTTACTACACATCCAGATCTAGTTTTTCTTGATTCTGCATCTAGCGCACAAAAACCAAAATTTGTTATTGATGCTATTTCAAAATATCTTGAAACAAGTTATTCTAATATCCACCGTGGAGCCTATGATTTATCTCAAGAATCCTCTATTTTGTACGAACGAGCCAAATGAAAGATAGCAACACTTCTTGGATTACATTCATACCATGAGGTTGTATTTACATACAATGCCACCTATGCATTCAATCTCATCAGTCGGTCACTTATAAAAACTGGAAAGCTCCTTCGTTGAGATCATATTTTACTTTCTCGAGCAGATCATCATGCAAATATTGTACCATGGCAGATTCTTGCTGAAGAATATGGAATTATTATTGATTGGATTGATCTGCATGATGATGGTGCAATTGACTATTCTAGTATAGAAAAACAAATTAATAATGTAAAAGTATTGTCTCTTAGTGGAGCATCAAATGTGACGGGTGAAATCCTCGATCTTGAAAAAATCAATTCTATTCGAAATAATTCACCTCATTTTCCACTATTTATCATCGATGGCTCACAGAGATTTCCTCATATGTCTACTGATATGTTTAAATATGGAATTGATATATTTGTTGCCACATGACATAAGGTGATGAGTGATACTGGGATTGGTTTTTTTGCTGCCAAAAAAGAACTCCTTCAATGATTGGTTCCAGCTTTTTGCTGAGGTGGTGCTATCAATCATGTCTCTATAGATTGATATGAGCCTGCTGGTTTGCCATTTCGACATGAACCATGAACTCCACATGTTGCCTGAGCTGTATCCCTCTTGGCCGCACTGGAGTATATTGACTCAATTGGTTGATTTGAAGTAGTTGAAAGATATGAAAAAGAACTCATACAGTATGCACTGGAATATATAGAAAAACTTCCTAAAAGCATAAGGTTGATTGGTTCGGCAGAAAATAAGAATCGTTTAGGGGTTTTTTCATTTGCATTCGAAGGATTTCATCCTAATGATATAGCGGAAATACTTGCTGATACAAATATTTGCGTCCGCTCCGGACATCATTGTACCGACCCATTGCATAATGCTTTGGGAATACGTGGATCTCTTAGGATGAGTCTCTATCTTTATAATACTAAATCAGATATCGATCTCTTTTTTCAAAAACTACAATCCATAGTACACTAGATTCTCTTAATATATTATATATGTCTTCTGCTGATTTAATTATTGAATATTCTCGTAATCCATCGAATAAGGAAATCCTTAATAATGCTACCATACGTTATCGTGAGGCGAATCGTGTTTGTGCAGATGTAGTTGAGGTTTTTTTGATTATTGAAAATGATATCCTTACAAAGTTTTCCTTTGATGGGTATATGTCGATTGTTGCAACAGCATGTGTATCTATTACTGGCGAACTTCTTGAATGATGGAAAATCGATGATATACTAGGTCTCAACGAGGCATTTATTCACGAAAATATTGGAAATGATATATCTCCACGCAGAAGATATGCATCATTGATTTGATTGCTCGCCATAAAAAATGCTGTTCATCAATATAAACAGCATGATAAAAAAGAAGATTTTAGTGATATAGAAGTCTAGTGGTGACCGCTATCATGATGTCATCATCCATGATGGTCATCGTGGTGTTCATTATCATGATGTCATCATCCATGATGGTCATCGTGGTGTTCATTATCGTGATGTCATCCTTTCTCCTCCTCTTTACATAACATATATGCCTCATACCAGGTAGCTTCTACAAATATTTCTAGTGTGGAATTTAGATGAACAATAAAGATAAACAAGACAATGCTGATGAGTAAAAATACTACAAGAAAGAATAATTTTAATCCAACAATAGTTGGCAAGAATGCTAAGAAACTTGATATCAAAAATGGAATTACCAAAAATATTACAGCCACGATAATGGTTCTAAAATAGAGAAGTATCATCGTGAAATAGAGTCTACCAGTAATCGCAATATTTCTCATTGCGAGTCCAGTCGAAGCAGAGAGTGATTCTATGGCTCACTTGTGTTCAAAGATGATAAAAAATTTTGAATATGAAAAACAAATATTAATACAAAAGGCAAAAAGGAGATAGATACTCATTATTGTTGTTACTGGAACGATATATTCTTTTCCAAAAATCCTCAGAAGTAATATATAGAAGGTGAGTATTGATAGTGGACGAAATATTGCAGTAAGATTATGTGCTTCAAAAATCGGTAAAAAATGTCTAAGTCCATCAAAAAATCCTTGCCAAGAACGTCTATTTTTCTCTCAGTGGTGTTGTCTATACGAGTGCATCATTTCGATGATTCATCCTGTGGCAATAGGTTCTAGAAGCATATATAGTAAAAAAATACTACAGAGTATTACTATGGTTTCACCAAAATAATCAGTGTGGAGAAACTTTGATAGTACTTCTAGGGCCTCATCTTTTTGATCAAAAATATATATGTAACTAAAAGTGAGTTGGTAAAAAAGTATCACAAATAACCACAACATTCCCATAAAAGAGGGAATAAAGTTGAGTTTTTTGAGAGAATGAAATTTGGTTACCATTTCCCATGCTGATAGAACGATACTTTCTTTCATATAATTTTTTAGAATTGCGACACTATCCAATGAAAGAATCCAGATATACTCTTATCTTTCGTATTTCTGATATAATTTTCCTTAATACTTGTTCCAACAAAGACATCTACAAATGCTGCAATATCTGGTATAACTTCAATTTTTGGCATTCATTTTATATTTCGATCTACCCATATTCTGTGATATGGACTAGATATTGGAACAAAAAAGCTCTCGGTATTCATAATTTTGCTAATACTTTGCTCAATTTTTTCTATCTTATCAAATTCGGTAGTTCACCTGAGTTCAGCAAATAAGTTATCGAGTGTTTTATTTTCAATATTGGAGAAGTTGAGTCCGCTCGCTTTCGAGTCACTATTTGAAAATAGTTTTCCAATACTAGCAAGACTTCATTCAACGGAAATTCCTATTACGAGAATATCATATTTTCTATCCCCGCTCGTTATGATAGCTTGGATGTCTTTGGCTGAATAGGCAATCAGTTCAGTCTTTATTCCGAGTAATTTGAGCGCTTCATCAATTCTTTTGGCATATAATTCGGTACTTTGAGGTCCAATTATGTATCCTATTTTAATGACAAAAATTTCATTTTTACTATTGAAATAGTACTCATCCTGAAGTTCGCGAATTTGATTTATTTTATCTTGTTTAGCCCTTTCTCTGTTAGCAACAAGTGCTGGTGTATTTTGGGTAGCACTATATTCATCTTGTAATTGTTTCTTATATTCTTCGAGTTTTCATGATCCAGTTGCTGCATATACCGTTAGGATTTCTGTATCATTTTTTGCATTTCCCAGTTCTAATACAAGGTTATATTCATTTTTTCATTCTTTTAAACTTCCCATAGCTTGACTGACTTTGTATGCAAAAATAGTATTTCCAGGAATGAATTCTTTTAATGTATATCAATTG
>JAIESH010000063.1 GCA_019746175.1 Candidatus Altimarinota bacterium | reverse complement strand
TTCATCTTTCCAGAAAAATGTCTCGTGAAATCGGATGAAATAATAAAAAATTTGGATCAATAAAAAATCTCAAGAAAAATGCAGTAGATGATCCACGCAGAATGTTATTCTCGATGCATAACCGAGAAGGAGTAGCTAATACATATAGTACATTTGGTAATCAAAACCAAGAAAATGCATTGCACCAATTTAATTGGGAAGAACTACTAACATGACCACTACAAGCTCATCTAGAGCTTACAGCGGAAAATCTCTCATATGAGCTCAGTTTATATTATAGAAGTTATTTAAATCGTATTAGTAGATCTTCAGAATGAATCAAAAAGTTTAAACAAGAAAATCCTGATGCTTCAAAAGAAGAAATAAGAGAACAAATCTATACTATTACAGATACTCTTTTTGATAAAATATTTAGTCGTATGTGAATCCCGAAGTCAGACTATAGCCTGATACATAGAGACAGAGAAAATAAAATACAAGCACACATAATTATCAATAATGTAACAACCTTAAATAGACTTATGGAGAAAAGAAAATTTCACTGATATATATAATAAAAAAAATCCCTCCAAATTTGGAGGGATTTTTTTTATATTTATGCAACTTTTGGAAAATCGAGATCAACACCAAGGCTTTGAATTGTAGTTCGAAATGGGCTATCAATCAAATTTCCGAACGATGTAGTTCATTCTGAAACGAGAGTATATTTTCCAGCTTTTTCATCATAATGAGTTTTTGGAAGACCTTTCGTAGTATTAAGGTGCATTATCAAGAGTTCATCTAATATTTCTTTTCTCGATGAAGAACTCTTTGTTTGAAATTCTTCTTTCATTTTTGTAGTTGGAGCATTCTGAATATCAAGCCATCCTTCTTTATGAAGATTTTTCATGATATCTTCTGGATCTTCACTTCATGACATCGAAGCATAGGCTCATCCTGCAGCAAGTAGGGCGGCAGCGCCTATTGTGAATGCTCATTTCCTAGGAACTTTTTTGGCAAGTCAAGCAAGAGTTTTTGTGATAGCAGGATTCGCAAGTGGCTTAGTAGCTAGGGCAGCAACATTGCGACCACCACGAACAATTTGTCCAAATCCACGACCAATATCATGCATATATGTGAGTTTGGATAGTCACTTCATGTAATTACCATTTTTTATATCAATAGCACCACTTGCCACTCTCGTAACTTCATACATAAACACTCACCCCACTACTCATGTTAGAGCTATATCTGAATATTCTGGCACTTGTCAATCTTTTATCATTTTTCCAAAATCTACTGTTTTTGAACGAATAATACCAAATGTTCCATATGCTGGAAGAAGAGCTGTTGTTAGTAGATTCATCAGACTTTCTCAGGTGGAATCTTTTACATCTTTTTCATCGAAGGCAATCGAACCAAAACTTATCATCAAAGCTGCAGCTGGAATAATTTCAGAAATTGCCTTAATTCCACCAGGAATTACAGAAAGAAAAGATCTAAATTTAGAAATATCATCAGCCGTCTCAAGATGCAGATTCACTGTATCACCGCTTCTTGCCAATTGTAGGCTTTGAAATGCGAGCTTCATTCTATTCCATTTTTCACTCAACATTCCAGTATTACCTAGAAGATTAATTTGGGATGCTTTGATAGTGTCTATCTTTGTCAGATATGTTGCTATACTACCATTTTGTCCACCTGTATATTTAGATAATTCTAATTCCATATTTTTTCGCCAACCAGAGGTGCTAGATCCTCCAAAAGTCATATCTTTAAGGGTATTTCTGAAGTTATCAATATCTTTAGGATCAGTGAATTTTTTAAGCTCTGCGAGTTTTGATTGAGCATTTGCCAGTTCTGAATTACTTCAAATAGCAGCAATAATTTTGGACGTATCCATAACTCCATTCACCGTATTTTTTGCTACTGTATCAAGTAATAATGAATTTGATCGAATTCATCTAATTCATTCCATCATTTGTGCAAATAATCCAGATCATCTTGTATTTCCACTGCCTTGAGCGAGTGTTTTTTCAATTTTTTCAAATTCGGAAGCCACTACATCATACTCTTTAAATGCTGTCATCTTCGCCATACTAATACCATTAGTTTTGCTTGTTGTTTCCGTCATCATAATTCCAAGAGCTGATGCCCCAGCCAATGCCGATCACATCGTTCGCCAGAGAACGCTGTTGACTCCATAAAGCTGTATACGAGCCATATCGAGAGCATGACTATCATTATCTTTAGCTTTTTTATCGAGCATCATTCCCCATTCAGACAAAGAAATCTCACTTGCAGGAAAACCAAGTCCTTCAAGTGTCAATCGAATCAAATTTTTCGATGGGTTAATAATGACATGTTGAGTAATAGCCCACATTGGTATAATGCCAGACCAAGAGAGTTCCCACATCACTTTAGTAGGAAATGCTCACCCTACTTCCCAAATAGCATCGGTAATCTCACCCACATTTAAGCTTAATCAATCTTTTTTATAACGTTGTGCTATTTTTTGAAAAGATTCCGTGTCAAGGGAGTTTGTAAAAATATCATTAATCTTCTTAAGTTGCGCCTCTGAAAGTTTTTGTCAGTTAAAATATTTAGCAGATATTTTATCCCCAAATCCTTGAGACATCTTGGCTATAAGATCTTTTCTTTCTTTTTCATTAAGCACAGCATCTGCTATTTTATCTCATTGTGATTTTACTTTTTCAACCACTCCTTCAGTTACCTTTTGAGGAGTCGATGTATCCACTTTCTTTCCTTCTGATGAAGACTTACCAAATATACTATTCCATAATTTATCGAGCCCAAGCATAGACATAAATGCAGCAAAGAGATCTTTGAGTCCATTCATCGCACTTGTAATTGTACTAGATACTGCAGTGATAGCCTTAGAGAGATTACCAACACCACCAGTGACTCCATCGATACTATCGGCAGATACAATCTCTCATACTGCACCAAGGACCTCTGTTCCTCATTTTCACATGCTCGACTTTAGTTGTTCAGTAGTTTTTTTGAGTCAAGCTGTAATAACTTCCGGAGATAATTTTCATACAGCATCAATTCCATCTTTTCATAATTCTTTAGCCCTGTCAGCCACTTCTTGAGCACGAATAGTCGAAAGTGTCTCCTTGAGAGCTTTGGCTTTTTCAACAGGATTAAGATGCTCGAGTCTATCTAATTGATCATTTACAATAGTAAAAAACTTCTTATCAGGAAGTTCTTCAACTCAAATGCCAAGTTTTTTAGCAAGTGCCTCACGACTCAGTTCAATTACTGGTTTTGGTGTTTCAACGGGAAGAGTAGGAGATTCTCTAAGAGTCATATTAAAAAAGAAAATTATTTTTTAGGTTGTTGTGCATCATACACTTGTGTAGGAATTGCGTAGAGCATTTGGCCAGTATTGCGGATATTTTCTAAGAATCACACAAAATTTGGCCAGAATGTTTCTGTAGTTGCCTTAGCAACTCCCACTGGTGCTTCTGGTGCATTGAGTAGATATACACCAAGCCATCCGAGTAGATTTGCCTGAACCATGTTGATAGCGAGCTCTTGTGGAACTATGCCATTAGTATATGGAACAGCTCCAGATCTTTTATTCAGCTCTTCCCAACCTGCAATTACATTATTTCTACCTGCTCGCTCTTCTTCGGTAAGTTCACTTCCGATATAGTATGACTCAGCTGTTCCAACACCAAGACCAAGTCCCACAGCCTTCCAGGATGGAGCAAGCGGGAGTTTCACTGCCCATTCCCAAGCATTTCGAAGAGGAAAAGCTGCAACGGCTTTCGTTTTATCCCACACTCCATGTGCTTCTTTGATATTTGCAGCTGATTTCTTACTTGCATCTACTGCCTTAAGAATTCTGTCAAATAATTGATCAATCGTTTGATCCTTGAGATAGCCTGCGATTTCTTTGGACCATCATTTTTTGTGTACATTTTTCCAAAAATCTAGGTTTGGATTGAATGCCCCAAGTTTGATGAATGATCTATTCCCAGAAGTAAGATATGTTTCCGTAAAGGTACGAATACCTGATTTATCACTTCCATGTCATCAGTGACTATCGTTATGATGATCATGATGTCATGGTTTTGTTTCGTGGTGATGGGTATCTGGTTTTGCGGCTCCATGTGCATCAGTAGTTCCATGTGCATCATTTGAAATATCTGGTTTATTTCAAGCTGCTTTAACTCAAGCAACCTCAGCTATTGGTTCTACTGGCTGACCATGAATATTATGGGTAGATGAATGATCTTGTGGTGGAGTAGTGGGTTTAATATCGGGTAATTCTGATTTGTTAACTACATTGGTTTTTATTTCCGGTTCTACACTATTATTTTTCTGGCCCCATGTTTTTAATCGATCAAGTGGTGTTTTAATTTTTTCAAAAACATTCTTTGGAGATTTTCAAAGTGCTGCCTGAGCATTGGCAACTCGTATCGCTTCATTTACCTGTGATGCATCATTTATGACTTCTGGTGGGACTTTGCTTCACTTCATTCTTAGCGCAAAAGGAAGGGCAGCCCATATGAGATTCTGTTGAATTGCACTCCATGTATCCAGATCTTCGTTGCGCAGTCTCGCTCGTAGTGTATCTGTAGCCACTCAAATACTAATGTTTCCAATTCATTCAGCACCGTAGACAATAAACTTGGATGTTTTTTCCGCAAAAGATGCAGCACGTGCTCATGATGCTACCTTGAATAATACTGCCCCTCCACCAAAAGAAATAAGATTAATTCCAGCTTCTCATGCAATTTCTCAGAATGAACCATGATATCCTTGGGCAAGAATTCATCCAGCCGTCACAACAGTAGCGCTTACTCATGCTCCAAGTGCCAACGCTCAAAGTGATGCTCAACCAGTAGGAATAGCTGCAACAATACCTGCTGCAATAGCACTACCATACTTGAGCATTTGCCACATTTGTTCACGATTCTGAACAGTAAAATCAAATGTTCCATCCTTTCCTCGAATATCACGAAGATGATTAAGTGCTTTTTTCTGAGAATCGGAAAATGAGTTATTTTTTTGTCATTTTAATGTGTCGAGTTCATTATCTAATTTTTTTAGATATGATCCATATATTTCATCGGAAGCCTTTTCCCATGATCATTTTATCATAGGATTAGAGAGTATTGCTGAAAGATTTGGAGATTCGTTACGAGCAATTTGTTCTGCTATTTTTTTTGAAATTAATTCAGCTAACTTTGGATTTTCTTTTCATATCTTATCCATTGTATCACTTTCTTGTTGTTCCATACTTGGAATTCATGAAATCTTATCTCTAAGAATATCTATACACAGATTCATTGATCCAACAATATTCATCTGATTATTTGATGATACTCACTGAAGGTCATCAGTATAATAATATGCGATATTAAGTCGCATCCAGTTAATTTTTTCTACATCCGCACCAGCCTTGATATATCCATCAACAAGAGTATTGAATTTTGCTCATTTCTCTGAGAGAGTTTGTTGAATTTTCTGAATATCTTCTTTAGAGTTTCTAAATCCAGCTAGGAATTTATCCGTACTTTTGGCATAATTAATAAATTCATTATATGCCGTCGTTAATTCAGTATGAATTCGTTCAACTGTTGTTGATTTTTCAGGATTTTTAACTGGGACTAGCGGTTGAATGGTTGGTTTTTGTGATGGGGTATCTGCAGCTGAATTTACTGGCTTTTGATTATTATGTGGTACTCCTGTTACGACTTTACTAGATTGTTTTGCTGTATTAGGTTTTGCAGGAATACCAAAAAGGGCAGGAATAGTTTCTTGAGATCACACTAGTCAATCCACTCATTTTTCACCATATACTGGATGTGGAATTGATTTTTGAAATGCAAAAATAGCATCGAGTGTCGATTGATCAAATTTACCATTTATTTCTCATGTATAGAATTTCTTTTCTTTGAGTTTCTCTTGAAGATCCTTTATGGTTTTCCCTGATTTTTGCAATTCCTGTATAGCATATCACTCATACCCCTTAATACTATATTTAAGGATATTATTAGTTTCGGTGCGAATAGAATCTGACTTCTGTATCTGTGTGGGATCTGCATTATTAGATTTAACATCATTCGCCAATACTCTATTTTGGTCCTTTATATCTAATAAAATATTTTTTCTCTGTATAACTAATCTTTCCCAAACTTCAAATAGTTCAGTTAATGATCCAGGATATTTGATCCTTTGTTCTTTGATATAGAGTTCTACTTCTTGTATTTCTGTTTGAGTAAATTTCTGTGATTGAAGATTAGCAATAGTTCACAAAGTTGGAGATTTATCAATCTCATCCTTAGCTTCTTGTTCTAGTTTATTATCTCCAGATTGGAGCATTGCTCTAACAATTTGTTGCTCTACAGTAAACTTATTTGTTCAAAATATGGACATAAACTTATATATCAAAAAATAACGTATAATTACATTATCATAATAAAAGCAAATTTGCAAGTTTTAGGAAATTAATCCTATATAAAAAATCCCATCTTTTTCAGATAGGATTTTTTGGTTTTTAGAGACTACGTGCTATATCATCGATCATTGTACTTCTTGTTATATCATCGAGTGTACCCGTTGTTTTAATATTCTTTGATTTTTGATACTTACGGATTGCTACGAGTGTTCGAGGTGTCATCTGTCCATCAGCACTTCCAATATAATGTTTTTCTTTTGAGAGCCATTGTTGAAGAAGTTTGATACCATTGGATTTCTCCTTGAGTCGAGGTTGTCCAAATTCTGTTACGGTCGTTTCTGCTTGTTTATATTTTTTCTCCCAAGCATCATGATCAGTAAGAAGAAGTGTTCTTGCTCATTCAATTGCCTTAAGTTCTATATCTCGTTTTTTCTGAAAGTCTGAATGAAGTGCGGCAAGTGCTGCACGAGTTTTTGGTCCATAGTTTCCAGCACCCTCATCATCTTTTGAATCAATTACTTTTTGTTCGAGTTGAAATTCTAGAATCATTGATTTTGTGTCTGTACCGACAAGATTATAGCCAAGATCAGCAAATGCAGAGATCACATCACTTGTGAGTCCTCCAATTGATGGAGATGCTCCAGGACGAGGATATCAAGCCAAGTTTACTGATCCATTTTCAATACCTGTGATATCTATAGGGGCACTCGTACTGTTTTGAACAATAGTTCATTTTACTTCACGACGACCCCATGCTCGAGCTCTGTTAAGTCCGGCATCACCATATCCTACCCATAAGTCAATTCTATCATATGCTTGTCCTCGCACATATGCATCTACAATGGCTCATCCTCGATCTGATACTGTTCCGAGTCCAAGTCATTCAAAAAAAATCTGCGTTCCAAAGGCGTAAGTCTTTGGAGCCGCAATCATACCTGTAAATACAGGGCTACCACTGGCACCATGAGTACCGTTTCCGTTAAGACGGATGTCGGCCTCATAGCTTCATCTATAATAATCATTTTGTCACTTAACTGGCGAATAATATGCCGTGACGATAAAAGTTTTTTGATTGGATGTATCTATTTCACTTGCAAATGATGTTTCACTCGGTGATATCATCAATGATGCGAGACATATCGTGAGATATGTAAGTGGTTTTCTATAAGTAAAGTTTTCGACTTTATCTAAAACCTTATGAAAAGATTTTGAGAAAAAGAAACGAAACGAGAAGGAAAATTCTACAGTTTCTGGGGCGAAAATCGTTTTTCCAGAGTTTCCAAGAAGAGAAAATATATCTTGGCGAATTGTGGAAGTAAGATTTGAACTCGTACTATTGAAAGAAGAATACATGAAGTATTTTTAGGAATAAAACTCGACTTGAAAGCTATAGAGTTATTAATATCTAAAGTCAAACAAGGAGGTACCGCCAACCACCAACAAATCGTACTATACCACAAATAATATATATTTGTCTAACAAAATCTATTGACGAGTATATATTATTTGTTCATAAAAACAAAAATATGGTTATTTCTGCCCTCGATTTCTTGATTACTACTTTCAGTGTTATTGCCTTAGAATAAGGAAAAAATACAAAAAAAAGATTCAAAAAATATTCAAGCAGAGGCGCCATCCTATCCAAAATTTGGAAAATTACAAAAAAAAATTGCAAATGCCTTCACTTTTCATATACTGCTGTGGCTTAAAAAGAGTGTCTTACAATTTTTGAGTACGTTCCATATAATATGGCGGCCATAGCTCAGTTGGTTAGAGCGTCGGACTGTGAATCCGAAGGTCGAGGGTTCGAGCCCCTTTGGCCGCCCCATCTATTTTTTAATCTTTTATTTCTTATTATGTCAGATTTCGCTAAAGATCTCGCAACGGCAACCCCAATCCAATCCTATAATGTAGGTG
This sequence comes from Candidatus Altimarinota bacterium, assembly GCA_019746175.1. GTDB lineage: Bacteria > Patescibacteriota > Gracilibacteria > BD1-5 > UBA2023 > JABFSX01. The sequence continues at coordinate 2,684 of JAIESH010000063.1, read as the reverse complement.
AAGTAGTGGCAGGTACTGTTGTAGTATCAAATCAAAAAATGATTCTCGTTGACCTTGAAGGTCAATTTACTGGTATTATTACTGGTAACCACATGCAATCTTCTACAGAAGATACAAGCATGATCCAACCAGGAAGTCGTATTGAATCTATTATCATCGGTGATGATGCTCATAGTGGACTCATTCACCTTTCTCTTCGAAAAGCTAGCCAAGCAAAACTTATCGAAAAACTTCACTCAAACTTCGACACAAAAGAAATTATTACTGTTATCCCAAATGAAGCCAACAAGGGAGGTCTACTTATTGACCTTGATGGAATCAAAGGATTTATTCCAGTATCTCAACTTACTCCCGCTCACTACCCACGTGTTGAGAATGCAAACCCTGAAAAGATTCTTGAACAACTCAACAAGCTTATCGGAAAACCATTCCAAGTTCGTGTACTCAATGTTGATCCATCAGGAAAGAAAATCATCTTCTCTGAGAAGGCAGCTATCGAAGAACAACGCGTACAATCTCTCCAAACTATCAAGGTTGGTGACGTTGTAGAAGGAACTGTTTCAGGTATCCTTACTTACGGACTATTTGTTTCATTCCAAGGAATTGAAGGTCTCGTTCACGTTTCTGAAATCGATTGGGGACATGTCAACAATCCACACAAGCACGCTAAGCTTGGTGATAAAGTTACTATCCAAATCATCGGTATCGAAGGAGAAAAGATCTCTCTCTCAATCAAGAGACTTAAGGCTAACCCTTGGCAAGTTCTCTCTGATAAATACCAAGTTGGTGATATCGTTGAGGCTCCAGTTCTTCGTCTTTCTCAATTCGGAATATTCCTTGAGCTTGACGGTGGAGTTTCAGGACTCATCCACCTTTCAGAAATTACTACTGAAATGATGGAAGGAATCGAAGGAAAAGTTCACGCAGGTGAAATGATGAAGGCTCGCATTATTACTTTTGATTCTGTTGGAAAACGAATCGGTCTCTCACTCAAGGCACTTGATCCAAACTATGTTCCTTCAGAAAATCCAGTGGTTCTCCCACCAGAAGCTCTTGAAGCATAATAACAATAAAAAAACCTCCAAATTTGGAGGTTTTTTTATTTTGCATATCATAATGATATATGGAAAAACTCATTCGGGACAAAGTCCCAGACATCCCACATCCTGATTATCCAAACATGACAACTCGTCTCGTACGAGATATCCATGAGCATGTAGATTTTTTATTACAAAAAAAGGATGAGGAGCTCAGAGAATTTGATAATGCTGTATGAGATAACAAAATCTGAGAAGCTGCTGATATATTAGAGGTCTACGATACTCTAATTAAGTTAAGTGCATGAGATCCGAGGAGACAAGTATTCATTGAGGAATGTCATAGATTTATCGAAAATTGTCGTGAACGCAATCTCTCTCTCGTAGATATACTCCAAAAGCAAATTGAAAAAAAGGAAGAAAGATGAGGATTTGAAAACGGGACTATATGGATATATGAGTAAAACTAATAGAAAATTTAATACTTATATATGATATCAAAAAATAAACTTACTACAGTCACAATTCTAACTATTATTTTAATAGTACTTGAATGAATAGTTATATTTGACTGACAACTGTACATCTGAAAATTAATAAATTATATTTTTCCTTGCGAACAAAATGAGATTAATAGCTTTCCTTGTTATGGTATGTACTCTATATATTTGTTCTGTGGACTACTCATGGGTATTCTTGGATTAATTTGATATATCTTGGAATTAAAAATATCCGAAAATAGCACACCAAAGAACATATATCGTAAAATCATTAATATATTTTGATATGCAATGCTTACATGATTCATAATTCTTATTTGTTGGATGATTTTTGTAAAAATTTTCTTAAAATAAATTTATTTTATAATTTAAAACTCCCGTTCTTTCGAACGAGAGTTTTATTTTTTAGATGGTGCCCGAGAAGGGACTTGAATGCTCTCCGCCGCATTCGGCTCTCTCAGAAATAATATCAAGAGCAGTTGATATTATTTCTTCGATTCAAGTCCCTTCTCGAAAAATTTACAATAAAAAATCTTCTACAAACTGTAGAAGATTATTTTTATCAAATGGTGCCCGAGAAGGGACTTGAACCCTTACACCTTTCGGCATACGCACCTCAAGCGTACATGTCTACCATTCCATCACCCGGGCATTTATTCTGGAACTAAGGAATTATGGTGCACCCAGTAGGGTTCGAACCTACAACCAACGGTTTCGAAGACCGCTACTCTTCCAATTGAGCTATGGATGCATGTTCCTTACTTGGAATAAGTAGGCGGATTATAGACAACTCATTCAAAAATGCAAATTTATTTTATATTTTATAGTATTCTTTTTGCCAAATCACCTATTTTCTCTATACTCATACCCATGCAAGCAATACAAGTAAAAGTCTGTGGTGGTCGTTCATGTAGCGAAAGACACAGTGAATACATCAAAAAACGGCTCGAAGCTGATATAGAATTCTACAAATACAATGAAGATGAAGTTGTGATAGAAACCTGTCTCTGCCAATGACGCTGTAAAGAAGGACCCACAGTCACCTACGGAAATGATATACAAATATGGCAAAATCCCGTCAAATCATCTGAATTTCTCAGAAAAAAAGTACAAGAAGCCAGAAAACGCTTTAATTCTAAAAAATAAG
>JAIESH010000078.1 GCA_019746175.1 Candidatus Altimarinota bacterium | reverse complement strand
ACTAAATTTAGTACTTTTAATTCTAAATTGGATTACATCTCTAATTCTAATATACCTAATTTCAATAAAAAATAATTTTAATTTTCAGTTGATAATATATTTTTTATATTCTTAATATATAAGATACGATTTATTTTTACTTTAATCCTCTTTTCTCTATAATTCTACTCATGCCAAACCGAAAAATATACACCAATACTATTGCTCAAATTGCTGGAAAAATTATTACAGCATTGATATCAATTTTTTTAATCAAGATACTTACGAATTATCTCGATGTATCTGGATATGGACTCTACTCGAAGATCTATAATTATCTCTCCATATTTGCGGTTATCGCGGATCTTGGTCTCTATACTATAACAGTGCGAGAACTCACCAAATACAAAGATGATAGCGAGATGGTAGCAAAAATCAGTGGCAATATCTTATCACTGAGAACTCTTTCTGGTGTTTTGATTATTTTTCTCTCACTTTCTATAGCGCCATTTTTGACAGGATATAACTCGCATATGGCACTCGTGGGGATTTTTGTGGTATCACTTTTTACACTTACATGACTCATTAATAGCTCATTGATGAGTTACTTGCAGGCGACACTCAGAACTGAATTTAGCCTTATTGCGAATACTTGTGGTAAGCTTGCTACATTCGGACTGATCCTCGCTTTTGCTTCTATAGTATTTCCACGTTCATCTACCTCAGATGAGAATATATTCATCCTCGTTATGGTAGCTGGACTCATAGGAAATCTGATTATGCTATCACTCACCTGGTGGCATACGAGTCGATTCCAGAAGGTGAGATTTGCTTGGGATAGTGAATATATCAAGCACATTCTTCATATTTCACTTCCCTACTGACTCGCATTATTTCTTGGTGTTATATTTTTTAAGGTTGATATTATCCTTCTCTCAATTCTCGAAGATCATAATATTGCTGATACGAGTATCGCTCTCTACGCACTTCCGATGAAGATCGTGGAAGTTGGAATGATGTATGGAACAATTTTTCTCAATTCTCTACTCCCAGTTCTGACAACAGCAATCGAAGAAGAAGATGACAAAAAAATCAAATCACTTACTCTCAAATGATTTGAATTATTATTCGCCTCAGGACTCGCTATCGCGGTATTTGGATATGTTTTCTCTGGTGAGATTATCAGACTCATATCTACTCAAGAATTCATAACAACAACTATACTTGGATATACATCCGTAGATGCTATGCGTATTGTGATATGGATTTTTCTGTTTTATTTTGTATCGTCTCTTTCGAGTTATATATTGATTGCAAAGGGCGAACAGTCTCGGATGATGTGGATCAATGGAATTATTGCACTTATTAATATCATTGGAAACTTGATTGTAATACCATATTATTCGTTTATCGGATCAGCGTGGGTAACTCTCGGTACACAGATACTTCTGATGTCTATAACTTGGTGGTACGTACGTGATAGTATAGAAATCCGAAAAAGCCTCATATATGTATCGTCCATGTCTCTCTTGGCAGGGTTTGCAATATGGTTAAGTTATACAGTTATTGTAGATATAGATTCTATTATCATGAGACTTGGAATTGGATGAATTATCTTTAGTATGGTTTATATTGTATGATGGTGGTGGCTAAAAAGAAAAATGTAGCCTTTTTGCTTTATTGTAAAGTTTCTGTTATTATATACACAACTGTAATTCTATCTTTATGATGCCAGATATCTCAACCAGAATCAACGCGCTTATCGCATATCTTTTCCTAGGGCCAATAATATTACTTGCTCGTGCTGGAACTCCTCTTTCCCATCCATACGTTCGCGGGCATGCAAAAAAAGCAAGTCTATATATTCTATTTTGAATTATAGCCTTTATTATCTATCGATTATTGTATAGTTTTCTCAATATTTCATTATTTGGAATTACGTTGAATTCCATAGTTCTCACTGTTATTGTAAGTTGTACTCTGCTTATTCTCATCAAGTGAGCCTATACTGCATACCAATGAATACCAGCAAATGAATCAGATTGGAAATCATTCGGTATGCCTGAAAATAGTACATATGAATGAACATACTCTGAAGAGGATAAAATTCGCATCATTGCTTCTTTTATACCATTTATCAGCAGTATCATAACACACAAATACCCTCGATATGAAACTATACTAGGTAATAAAATATCCAATTTTAGTGCATTCATTATACTCACTAGTATTGTATTTTTCTCAGGTGCGACTACAACACTTATCTTGATTCTGAGCCTTCTCTATATCGGACTTATTGTTGCAACCACCGTTCAATTATTTGGATTTTCCAAATTTTTACGATTTAGCTTTTATGATAAAATTCCAAGTTATCTAGAATTTGATGCTCATGTAAAATCTTCAATTATTCGAGCTTTTGATTTTTTTCGTATTGCATTCGGAGGACAATCACGTTCAGCTTATCAGGAAATATATAGAACTACTCTAGAGAAAAATATGCTCACAAAAGCATATACGAATCAGTATTTTATGCCCGCATGATTGATTGCTATACCAGGTATTAATATTATTAGTCTACCCTCTCTTTGGCAATCAGAATACAAGGAATACAAACTCTATATTCTTCAATGACTATTACTCACAATTCTTGCTGTATGAGTTATTTGGTTTTATGGAATCAATTCACAAGTTGGTGTATATCTCTTATTTCCAATTATTGCACTCGCTATTCAATGAAAAAATAATGCCCTTGTACGCGCACCAATAACAAGTATTGTAGTAGATATTTATTTTTTGTTTACTTCTAGCAAAGAAAAGATGGATGCCGTAAAAGAAAAATGAGAAGAAAAAGTTACCTATACTTATGAGGTAACTAACGAGAAATAATATACTAAATAAAAAACTTCATCCTTTCAGATGAAGCATTTTACAGACTCTCTTGGCCGTTTTAGATCATATTTTATCCCTGAAGGCGACAGTCGATTTTCTAGGACTACTACTTGTAGCAATCGTAGAGCGTCGTGTAGCGAGTCGAACACCATAGGTGACTATGGCACTCGCTCTTGGATGCGGTAAATTTTGTAGAGAAAAATACCGACCAGATGCACGTAAAAAGAGAGAACTCAATTAGTATAACGATATGCAAAAGAAATCAAATTAATTCTTATTGACTATTTTTATCTATACTTCTCTGATTTGTTTTTAAAAAAGTCTTTTTGATAAAGTATATTGGCATTATACCGCCAATAAGTGCCAATACTGCTATAGGAAAATTTTTATTATTTTTTGATGTTTCAGAAAGTGATTTTTTCATATCAATTGGTTGTATTTTTTCCTTATTTGATCAACTAATTTGAACTATTTTTTTGACCTTTGGTTTTTTGATTTTCTTTGGTTTTTTGATTTTTATAACTTCAACCAAGATGTCTTTAGTCCAAATTGGAGTATCACGAGAATATCAGGCAATAAGTTTTACAATATGTTTACCTGGTGTAAAGAATTTGGATTTTGGATTTTTAGAATCAAGTTTTATTCCATCTTCGTATATCCAAGTATAGATGAGTCACTTTTGTGGATTATCAATCTTAAGATTAAGACTACAATTTATCGTAGTGCTCTTGCAGACATATCATCTATTTGATATTGTAAATTTCGATTTTTGCAGAGATATTTCTGGCGGATCAAAAAAAATCATTTTCTTGATTTTTTTCTTTGGTTTTATCACTTTTTCTTTTTTTGAAACTTCTTTAACTAACTTTGGTTTTATCACTTTCTCAATAACACGATTATCTGATTTTTTTCATAAAACATGAATATTATATCGTGTATGGGTAACATTTCCTGATGCATCAATGACGCGTAACCAAATTTGATGATCTCAGAGTCAGTATTTTCTCTCTCATGGGTCTTTTGTTGTTTTGATATCATGGAGTCCATAAAACCACAAAAATTCAATTTTTCATCATTCTCTATCATAAGATTTCTCAGCAGTGAGATTGATAGAACATGTTTCTGTATAACAATTCATCTCATAATCCCCTATTTGTTCATGATATGACTGTAACTTTCCATCGTATTCTAAGATAGCAATCGGTGGATTAGTATCACTTGAAACTGGCAATGATTTTGATGGAGTTCCCAAGCCCGCAACTGGAAGCTGATTTTGTAATACTCATAGAGAGATATATTTTTCATTATTGGACGTTTTATGGATAAGGCGTACATCAATTGAACCAGTTCATTCCAGATAGAGTTGTGGTGGGTTACAGCCGTAGCTTGATCCTGAATATATAACTTTACAAGTGTAATCTTGTTCTAGAAAAGATCCGGTAAAAATGCTCTCTAAATTCATATTGAGTCGACATGGTAAAATCGTACATATGAGTATATTTCCTGAAAATGTTGCATTGGTATAGTTTTGGAATACAGGAATAATTTCTGGAAAATATATTCACGAAGAGGTAATAATTTCTCAAGAAAAAGTATCTATAATTCCCGAATGAGTAGCTCATGAGGAATGAATAATTTCTGAATTTTTATATATAATATTCCATGTCTTGGTGATGGATTGTGTGAGTTCTATCTTGCTACTCAAACGAAGTGTAATGCTACTTCAGGAGATAAAATAAAGTGTATTCGGATTACAGTCATTAAGACTGCCAGTTTCTGTGATAACTTCACAAATATAATTTTTCTGTAAAAATGAAGGAGTAAATATAGGATCGAAAGTGAGATTAATTCTACAAGGATTTTGATTTGTACAATCAAATATTCATCCAGAAAATATAGCATTAGTGGGATGTTGAATATTTGGAATAATCTCAGGAAAAATAGTACCACTAAAAACAATTTCACTTCAAGAAGATGACCCGGTATTTGTGGATGAACTTCATGTGGAAGTATCTGTCGATCCAGTATGAAGCGATCATGAGTGAGTAGGAATATCTATTGATCCAGTGTTAGTGTCTCATGATCCAGTGTTAGTGTCTCATGTTCCTGTGGTATTATCATCTACTATTCAAGATGAAGTATCATTATCTGATCATGTATTATTAGTTCAAGTGTTTGTGGATCATGTATGAGGATCGATAATAGTGCATTCCATATCAATAATATTTGAATTATTAATTTTTTCTCATTTTATAGATGTTGCATATGTAAATTGGGATATTATCGCACCGACAGGATCTTTGAAATACAAAATTTCATCCGTATTGTTGAGAATAATTTTAGATATAGTTCTTGATATATTGAGATTTTCATGAGAAGATATCGATGCGTTTGTTTCAAAAGTGTATTTTTTCCCACTTGCGTCCTCGAGTATATATCCTGATATATCTAGGTTTGTACATCATACGTTTCTGAGTTCTATATATTCCAAATTCGTATCATCAACGGTATTTGGGAATACTTCACGAAACTCAATTTTTCCAAACAAATTACCAGGATATAGCATTGTTATAACTGAGATAACCAGAACCAGATTCTGTATTTTATACATACTAAAATATTTATATATTAATTAGCTACGTATTATACAAAAAAGTATTACAAGATTCTTACATGTGGGGTATTTTTTCTCAAAATTGCTTTTTTTTATGATTTTTCTATACTTTTTTCTAACCTAGATAACTTTTTTGATATATGAATATTGCCATATTAACCTGATGAATATCAACTGAACGAGCTATTGCACTCAAGAGTGCCAGCAATATGAATAATTGGATAACAAGCTCCGGATATACGAGCAAAATTTTTGATCTTCCTGAAAATATTGATCTCTTTCTTGAAACTTACCAAGATTTTGATCTTGTTATACCTATGTTTCATGGACGGTATGGAGAAGATGGAATTATAAGTGGAATGTGTGAATCACTTGGTATTCGTGTAGCATTTTCTCCATCACACGTACATGCTCTTTGTATTAACAAGTATTGGACCAATTCTATCGTTGAAAAAATCGGTGTAAAAGTTCCAAAAAGTTGGATTCCATGACTTCCCCACCCTGCGAAATTACTTCCAAATAATGAAAGCAAGGAACTAGAAATCACATTGATTATCAAACCCAATCAATGATGAAGTTCCCTAGCAACTACTCGAGCCACTACGCTTGAAGAATTCAAGTTAGGAATCGAAGCTGTAGATAGCGTTATAGTCTCACTTACACAAGAGCGAATTCAGCTACTTGAATCTGCATCCAAATCATCTTTTATACGAAAATTCCCAACACTTACCGACGTTGCAATAGTTCAAGAGTGTATTCCTTGACGTGAATTTACAGTATGAGTATATAAGGATACAACATGAACTCATGTACTTCCTATTATTGAGATAGTCACTATAAAACAAGATTTTTTCGATTATGAAGAAAAATATGAAAGTGATGGTTCAAATGAAGTTTTCTCTGATATAGAATCAGCTCTTGAAAATGAACTAATCAGTACAAGTACAAGAATATATGATTTTCTTGGTTGTCGTTGAGTGGTGCGTATAGATTATCGATATGATAGTAAAAATATTTATTTTCTTGAGGTTAACACTATTCCTGGGTTTACCAGTGGATCGCTCGTTCCGAAGATGTGGAAAAAGACCTGAAAAACAGAAAAAGAATTTATAGAAATGCTTAATCTTACAAGTTAATATAGATTGCATATTTTAACTCAATATATATAATATAAAACTCTATAAATTTCATATATAATTCCAAGCATTAACTTAGACATACATATCTCTGGAGAAGATAATACTACTTCACAACACAGTACTCAAGATATATTATCTTGAGTACAATCTTCCGTTGAAGGTATTAATAATTTGAATCCAGTTACGACCAATACTTTGTGGCGAGCCTATAATACTATGGTTGAATGTACTGAGTTTTCTACAATCAAAGATTTTGTACTATCACTTCAGACACTAGCCAAAGAATTCCTGCCTGGAATTAATTTTAATATGAATTCAACACCTGATGGCTATCATGTGTCAGCTACAAGTACCAATAAAGAAGAGTCAGAATATTCACTAAAACTGTTACAGGATTGGATTTCATCATGAATTGGAACATCAATAAAAGTAAAATTAAAGGTTATCGGAATGCTATATGACAACAAAACAAAAGTCTATAATGATAGCATGATTCATCGTATTTGGGATAATTCTAGATCATCGTTGATATTTTTTGATATCGATCAATTCAAGCGAATTAATGATACTATTTCCTATGCAAAATGAGATGAGATACTCTATGAATTCGCTAAAATTCTAAAAAGAGAAAAATCTATATTCAAAAAAGCTGAAGTCATCCGAAATGGTGGAGATGAATTTTTGGTAATAATAGAAGATGCTGATATGCGATTACTCCTAACCTATATTCATCGTGTTCAAAAATTATTCGATAATGTAGATGGTTCTCATGGAACATCCTATGGTTATTTTTTTCGAAAACCGATTAGTGAGAGTACTAATTTTAGCAAAGCCTATCTACTTGCAGACAAAAATATGAAATCAAGAAAAGGAAGAGAATGAAAAATATATAGAATACAACAAAGTATCGATTCTCTTTCTGAAGATGAAAAAGCAGAATTAACTCAAAATTTACTGTGAACTTTAAGCAAAGATCAAGTTGAAATAATATTGGATTCCCATAAGAAATAATTATATATTCTAAGTCGTCAAGTCCTTGCTTTTTGCAAGTTTTTTTCTATACTCTCGAAAAATTAAATCCACTTTTTATGTTTGCATTTTCAGCTATCAATCTCGGTTGTTCCAAAAATATGGTCGATCTTGAATTCGCCATCGGTGAAATACTCAAGTATTCTGATCGTGCTGAAATCGAATATGTCGAAGATCCAGAAGCTCGTGAGACAGACTATGTACTCGTCAATACTTGTGGATTTCTCTCTTCAGCGCGTCAAGAAAGTGAAGAAACCCTTAGTTATTATGATTCTCTTGGGAAAAAACTCATTCTTATGGGTTGTTATGTGAGTGTGAAAGATGACGCTTTCCTTGCAGGACTCAAAAATCTTGTTTCGATTGTTCCATTTATGAGTTATTCTGTGATTGAGGAACTTGTACTAGGGAAAAAATCCAAATTCAATCTCAGTGCAATAGTAAAAGCAAAACAGGCTCACAAACAAAGTAAAGAAAAAACACTTTCTAATTATCTTGCTTCTATCGAAGCTCCTGGAAAATGAAAGAAAGCATTCGTATGGCGTGGTGATGAAGTTCGTGCTTATATGCATGCTCCATTCGGTCATGAATATCTCAAGGTAGCAGAAGGATGTGATAATAATTGTACTTTTTGTATTATTCCTACGATTCGTGGACGTCAAACGAGTCGATCTATGGAATCAATCATCCAAGAGGTTAATGTAATGCTTTCTCAGGGAATCAGTGAGATACAAATTATTTCACAAGATACAACGAGATATGGAACTGATCTCTATCAAGAGGCAAAACTCATAGAACTACTTCAAAAAATCGATGCCACTATCGATGAATTTGTAATCAAAAATAAGTCAAAACATACACCAACATATCGTGTATACTATCTCTATCCAGATATTCTTACACTTGATCACCTCTCAAAACTGAAGGATCTCAAGCATTTTCTTCCATATTTTGATATCCCATTTCAGCATGCAAGCGAGAATATCCTCAAGCTCATGGGTCGTCATTACGATCGAAAACATATCGATAGTTTTATCGAATATATTCGTGATAATTTTCCTAATTCATTCATTCGTACGAGTTTTATTATTGGGTTTCCTGGAGAAACAGATGCTGATTTCCAAATTCTTCTTGATTTTGTTAACAAGTATCAATTTGAATCTGTTGGAATATTCGAATATCATGATGAGCCACTTGCTGCAAGTAGCAAGCTTCCAAACAAAGTGGAAGAATCAATTGCAAAAAATCGCATAAAAGAAATTACTCCAGTATTAAATGCAGTTTATGATAGCAAGAAGCAAGCTAGAAGTGGAAAAATCCAATCTGGATATATTATGGACATCAAGGATACTTCAGCTATCATTCGTCCTCAGATGGCTGCTCCAGAAATTGATGATTACGATGAAATCGCGCTCGATAAAATTACTGGAAATATTGAAATCGGAAGTCATGTATCATATACTCTATAGTATTATTTTTAGAGCTCGTATCTTATTTCGAATATACACATATCACACTCTATTTCCTTTTCATTCTGGAATAGAGTGTTTTTCATATAGTGCATCGAGTATAGTTTTAATGGGGCGTTCTCAGAGATTCTGAGCAACAAGTTCACTGAAAAAATAATCCATAGAACTGAATCCAGCAGTCAAAACTAGTTTTGTAATTCTCTCCTCCTCATTTTGAATTCTTGCAATTCATAAGTCTGGAATAATTTCACTAATACGTGAAAGATATATTTCTACTACATCCTGAACAGGAGTTGGCTGTGTATATGCTGCTCTGGCCTTTTCAAACAATTCATTTCTATAGTCATTTCAGAGAATATCGCATTGTTTACGTAAGGTAAAAATCATTTTAGGTGTCCAGTTAAACTCTTTACTAATCAAAGAATTTATTTTATCAGCAACTTCCCTATCAGTAAGGTTATCTCGTTTAGAAAGATTCAATATATAATTAATCGGGTCTACTGTTAACTTTGACTGTAGTGCAACAAGTCTCTCGTGTATACTTCGATAATTTGGTAATATTTCCCTATTTTTATTAGAGAATTCCTCTATCCACTGATCAAAATTATCAATTTTTACAAGTGGAATATGTAGTGGTAGTTCTGCGAATTTCATATGCTATTTTTTATGATGTTTATGAAAATGATACACCCCATCAATGTAGATGATTTTCCACCATTTTTTTGCAAAAAAATAACCAGAAACAATTCCCATTAATGAAATAAGTCCAAATAAAAATGGAGATAGAGTAATATCTAAAAATGTTTCAATGCAAAATTTATCTACCAATCCATAATACACTATGGTAAATATACTAATGTAGTATAAAAAATTATATACCATAACCGTGCAAACAATCATCAAAAAATAATAATAATATTTTTTCATATAAAAACTAATAAAGTATAGTATAAGAATAACATACTTTATATATAAATCCAAACAATTCTATATAAAAAATTTATTGAAAAATATACAATTACTAATTGCTGAGTATTTTTTGTTTTGATGAGTAATAATATTTGAAGTAGATAAATCCATAACCAATGCCACTAAGAAATCCAATAATATGAGCCACATTATCTATATATGGATCACTAATTCATTGCAAAACCGTATATACAGCGACAAACAAAAATACCCAAGGAATATCTTGAACATTTGATCATAAATATGCTCGATTATATAGATAGTATGGAGTGAGAAATCCAAAGATTCCAAAGATCCATCATGATGCTCATAAACTTGGTAGTTCATTAAGGAAGTATGAGAAAATTCATGCGAGTAATCCAGTGAATAATACGACACTAAAATATATTTCATCCCTTATAATGAGTGATGTAATGAGTGTAAACGGATAGAGAAAAATTAGATTTAAAATTATATGATCAAATCAAGCATGTATAAACATGGCTGTAAAAATTCCATATGCATTTCATCAATCCTTATAGTTAGCAAGTTGAAAAGTAAAATTTGACATATCCACAGTATCTCATACAGGAAATCAGTAGTAGAATTGAAATCAAAAAATAATAATCATGCCTATAGCAAAAACAAAAAAATGATGATTAAGGTAATTAAAAGAAGATTCCATGTCCTTTTCTATTTGATGATCTTCTA
>JAIESH010000097.1 GCA_019746175.1 Candidatus Altimarinota bacterium | reverse complement strand
TTCCAAGTTGGAAGTTGCCAAAATGACAAACCTTCCAAAGGAATTTCGTGTGATGGTATAATCCTGTACTGCATATCAAGAAGTGTACAAAAAAGAAAAGAAAAGCAAGAAAAAAGTTGCCATAAGTTATAAAACGTGATATAATGCTCACATATTTCCTATTTTACCAACTATGCTTACGCAACTCGAGGTCAATAAAACTTCTACAAATACCGGTGTAAAAATCTTTGCATTCAAAGGTGAACTTGATGAAACTAATGTAGATACTACATTTCCAAATATCATCGGTGATATTGGTGATTTTGCACATTCTCGAACTCTATTTGACTTCAAGGAACTAACTTATCTCAATAGTAAATCTATTGGATATATTGCTGATATTGCTCAACGTACTGAAGATGGCAATGGTAAATTTGCACTCTGCTCTCTTTCTAACGAGGTACACGATACTCTTGAGCTTGTAGGTATCACCTCAATTGTAGAAGTATTCGATGCGCAAGATGCAGCAGTAACTGAACTATCAAAATAATATACAACTTAAAGGAATACGTTTATTTATGCAAAATATTGAATCAAGAAATATAGATGATACTATCGTTCTTAAGGTTAGTGCTCTTCAAAAAAAGCTTGAAAGTAATCCAAAAAATCCTGAAAGCCAACAAATTAGAAATGAGATTGCAAGTCTAAAAAGAGAACTCAATAGAGTTAAACAGCTTGCAAGTATCTCAAAAGAAGCTTCTCGAAAACTTTCAGAAGGTAAAAATATGGATTCCCTTTCTCCTGCTGATCTTATGAAGATTGATAAAGAAGAATGAAAAAGAGGAGAGTTTTTATCCAAATCATTTTTATATAAACAAACTACTGATTCTGAGGGTAATATTACTCAGGAGCCTAGTGATGGAAAAAATCTTAAAGAATGAGATATTATTGTGGTTGATTTTGGTAAAAATAAACAAGCTAACAATCGAATTGGTCTTGGTCATATGCTTGGAGCAAATATTGAGTATGTGAAAGTAAATGGGAAAATCGGAATGCGTGCGATTATCAATAATCGAGTGGGTTATTATATGGATAATAATGCTCGTGGATACATTCCAGTATTTACTGGAGATGAGGTTGTCATTCCAATGAAACATGAAATTGATAGTTTTAATGAGGTTACTAAAGATCGTGGGCTTACTAAAAATACGAGCCAGGAAGATTCAGATAAAGCTAATGATGCATATATATCAAAACTTGAGTCGAGTTCACTTGAAGCTGTAGAAATTAATACTAATATCCAAGAATCTTACGATTTTTGGAAATCAAAATGATTTACTCATGAACAAGCTTGTGGTATAATTGCAAATGAATACCGTGAAAGTAATGCGAATCCACGAGCCTCAGGTGACGACGGAAAAGCAAAGTGAATATTCCAATGGCATCCTGATAGACGTGAAGCAATCAGAATAGGTACGGGTATAGTCATAGAGACAGCCACACACAGAGAACAACTTGAAGCAGCTTATTGGGAATTTACACAATGAGCAGAACGTAAAATATTTGCTCCAATAAAAAATGCAAAAACTACACAAGAAGTGGCTATGATTTTTTCAGAGTGATATGAAAGACCTGCAAATCGAGAATTTGAAAACAATACTCGAGGACAAATGGCTGAAGCTTTTGCTATGCTCCTTGATACCGAGTGACGATCTACTAATCTTGGCGATCACGTTGTTGCACGTGGGCCCACTAATTCATGATCCAACTCATGCGGAGCTGCTGTAAGAACTCTACTTAAATCATACGGCATCTCTGGTCTTCCTGAAACTGGTGCTAATGGAAAAAATTGGGAATCAATACTCAATGAACGTGGCGATCAATTTATTAAAATGAAAATTAGTCATCCAGACCAGGCATACCCTGGAGCCATACTCGTATATGATGGAAGTGGTACAGATGGTAGCTCTATGAACAAGGCATTTGGACATGTAGAAATCAAATGATCTGATGGAAAATATTATTCATACTACGAATGATCTCGAGCATGAGGATCTGCTGCAACCAATGAAAAAGATCCAATAAAATACAATGAAATTACTGGATTTACTGGGTATGCCTACTACCCTCGACAAAAACACTCATAATTATATTAAAATAATCTTGCTTGCCCCTCCATTTCTATTTGGAGGGGTTTTTGAATCAAAAATAACTGTTTCAGTGAAGCCTTAAGATCATATCCAATGATTTCAATATCTGAATCTATTATAAAATCAATAAACTCACTCACATCAACTTTTTTACTGTCGATAGAATAAATACTTCCAAGAAATCCTATAACAATTTTACCATAAGTATCAGTAGATATAATCACTGGATTTTTCTCTTGATCTCATCGAATAGCAATCTCTAATTTTTCCAGTCATGCAAGAGTATCAATGGCTTGAATTTCAAATTGATTTAATTCTTTTTTAGGAGCAAGATGCCCCATTGGAATCAGTGATCTAAATTCATATTTTTTGAGAATTTCTATATATGCCTCATTCTGAATCCCTGGAGCAAAAGGCATATCAGGAAGTGTTGGGATATCCAAATTGGTAATTATACAGGCAAGCTTCTGTGAAAGAAATGCATTTTCTTTTTGAGCAATTAATATTTCTTGCATCTTGAGAGTTAGATCTCCTATATGTTCATATATTCACTCAAGTGTCCCATATTTTGAGAGGAGATCTACTGCCTTCTTGGGACCAAATCCAGCAATGCCTGGAATATTATCAGAAGAATCACCCACAATTGCCAAGTAGTCACATACTTGATGAGCTGGAACGCCGAATTTTTCTACCACATCTGCTTCTTTCATGAATTTACGTTTCATCGCGTCATAGATATGTACATGTCCGTCACGCACAAATTGACAAAGATCCTTATCAGAAGAGATAATTACCACTTGATAGTCATCATTCTCATGTTGATGAGCAATGGATCCGATCAGATCATCTGCTTCATATCATTCCTGAGAAAGTGTTTGTACTCAGGCTGCCTCAAATAAGGCAAATACTCCATCAATTTGAGATCTGAGAGCATCTGGCATTCTCTCACGAGTTCACTTGTATTCAGAGAATAGATCAGCACGAAAA
This sequence comes from Candidatus Altimarinota bacterium, assembly GCA_019746175.1. Lineage (GTDB taxonomy): Bacteria > Patescibacteriota > Gracilibacteria > BD1-5 > UBA2023 > JABFSX01. Next base: position 7,639 of record JAIESH010000097.1, on the reverse strand, counting down.
CTTCGTCCTACATCAGTGACAACAACCAAAGTTGCATCATCATTATCTTGTGCAAGTGCATTCAAAAATTTTGCAACTCAGAAAATTGCCTGAACAGGATCACCAGTTCGAGTTGTCATCTCAGGAATAGCATAAAACATCCGATAAATCAGATTATATGCATCAACAATAAAAAGAGTTTTCTTAGACATGGGACATGATTTTAATTTGATTCATCATATCTAGCATTCGTTTTTCTCCAATATATTTTTCAATTCATAGGACATCAAACCAACGGATTTCATCTACTTCGGATTCTTGTCGGATAAATGGAGTATTTTCAGGAATACTTCCCAAATATAATATATCAAAATGCTTATGCGTTGGTGTTCCTCTGTTTTCTGGAATATCATGAATATCTACATTGAATATTCAACCAATAATCATGGGTTCAGTCTCAATTCCTGATTCTTCATGAAATTCACGAATGGCAACATTTTCTATATCTATTTCCCCGTCTGCATGTCCGCCAAACTGGAGCCATAATTGGAGTTTTTTATGAAACATGAGAAGTACTTTGGTTTTTTCTTCATTCATAATCAAAAGCGAACCCGTAACATGTCACTTAATATTTTCTTTTTTAAATGCGAGTTCTCAGTACGTCTCAATCCAATCAATAATCTCATCTGATTTAGATTGATTATCTCTATTTATTATTCAATATTCTTGCAAAGATATTATGAGCTGATCGATCAACATATACTATAATTTGGGTTCTAATTTTTGAATAATTCTATCAAATACTTCTTCTGGTGTTCCATGAGCGTCAATACGCACAAATCGATCTTTGAGTGGCTTCCATTTTTCACATTTATCATAACCACGAGCAATAGAGTAAAAAAAATCCGCTCCCATCTTTTCCCATTTATCTCATACCGTATCAAATGTACGAGAAAGTGAAGTCTCTACATCAATATCCATATAAAATATTACATCAGGAAAAATATTTTTTATAGCTTCTTCATTGATGCGGAGAATTGTTCCCATACCGAGTCATTGAGCAACTCACTGATATGCGACAGATGAGAGAAATGACCGATCAGAAATCACTACTTTTCCATTATCCAAAGCAGGTCGAACAATGGTATGAAGTGTCTGTGCACGAGCAGCAGCATACAGATATGCATTCGTAAGAGGATGCATTATCTCATTTTCCCATTCTTTTCCCTGAGCGAGATGGCGAATATCCTCAGCAATTGGGGTTGAACCTGGTTCACGCACATGAATCACCTGATCTCATCCAAGTTTTTGTCTGAGATATTCTACCACTTTCTTTGATTGAGTAGATTTCCCTGATCCAACGATGCCTTCGAAAACAATGTACATAAAATAGTAATTACACAGCTATAGGAGCTTTGATAGCGGGATATGAGTCATAATTCTCCAGAGTGAAATCTTCGAATTTGAACGCAAATAAATCTTTTACGTCAGAATTGATTTTCATCGTTGGAAATGGCCGAGGCGTATGGGTAAGCTGTTCAGCTACTTGATCAAAGTGATTATGGTAGATATGCACATCACCGAATGTATGTACAAATTCTCCAGGTTCTAGTCCACTTACTTGAGCAATCATCATCGTGAGGAGAGCGTATGATGCAATATTGAATGGAACTCCCAAAAATACATCAGCAGAACGCTGATAGAGCTGACAAGAGAGTTTGCCATTCGCTACATAGAATTGGAACAATGTATGACAAGGAGGAGGCGCTGTGTCTTTGTCTTTGATAAGCTCTTCGATCTCTCCAACATTCCATCCAGAGATGAGATTGCGACGAGAATATGGGTCATTCGCGAGAGTATTGAGAACATTCTGAATTTGATCGATTACATTTCCCTTCTTTGTTTCCCAGGCTCTCCATTGTTTACCATATACAGGGCCAAGATCTCACCATAAAGTTGCAAACTCTGAATCTGTTTTTATCATTTCGATAAATACAATGAGTTCTCTATCCCACTCTGGAGAATAGCGTGGTAGATAAGCATCTTTTCCTGTTTTTTTAAGATATTTTGCATATGCCCATTCATTCCAGATTTTGACATCGTTTTGAACCAAATACCGAATATTTGTATCTCCAGAAATGAACCAGATAAGTTCATGAATAATTCCTCTCATAAATACCTTCTTTGTGGTAAGTAGAGGAAAGGAATCTGAAAGGTCAAAACGCATCTGATGACCAAAAATAGAACGTGTACCCACTCCTGTTCGATCCATACGATCGACTCAGGTATCCATAATTTTCTGAAGCAAATCAAGGTATTGTTGCTCTTGGTGCATATCTTTGAGTTTAAAAAATTAATTCTTCTTAAGTGTAACGAATTTTCATCCCGGAAAATTGAGATGTGAAACTTCATGGAAATTATGACGGAATTCTTTTACGAAAACGTCTCCTTCGTGCGTCCCATCAATAAGAGTAAGCTCAACAGTATCGACAAGTCAAAAGTCAAAAAATTGATCATAGAGTTTAGCACCTCCAATAACACAACATTCATCCACTCATTCTATTTCCATAGCCGCAAGAAATGAATCAATATTTGGATAACATTCCACTCATTCGAGTCATTCGCGAGTAAGAACGATATTTCGACGATTTGGAAGTGGTCGATGTCATTCTGGAATAGAAAAATACGTATTTTTTCCCATAACAACAATATGTCATTTGGTGAATTGTTGAAAGCGCTTGAGATCTTCAGGAATATGCCAAGGGAGCTTATTAGAGGCTCCTATTAAGCGAGTACTATCCATCGCAAGAATTGCAGTTATACGCATAAAAAGAAATTATATTATTATTTTAATCCTGTAGTTCCAAATCCACCTCGATTTTTTCCTTCCATTTTGTCAACAAGAACAAATTCAGGTTTCTCAATTTTTACAAACATTCCCTGACCAATTCTTTCTCATTTCTTGATAGTTACTTCCTCTTTTCGCATATTGATATATGGAAACTTGATAGTATCAGTCTCACCACAATAGTCTTGATCAACAATTCCAATACTATTAACTTGCATGAGTCAATAGTTTTTAAAAATACTTGATCTTGGTGATACCACCAAACAATATCATTCTGGTGTAGCTATCACAGTTCCTGTTTCAACCAATTTCCATTCACCTGGAGCAAAAACTACATCTTCAGCCGCCTCAAAATCAAAGGCACAGGCACCAGGAGTTTTGTATTCAAGAAGTTTTCATGAGCTATTTTGGATCTGAACCTGCATAATGTATATGTTTTATAAAATATCTGGTCAGATTATATATAAAAAATTGACATATGGAACAAATAAAATAAGATGCACTTGACTTTTAAATTTATTTATTTTTATATGAAGATATATGGAGATGACGCATGATCTATAGTAAAAAATAGATATGTAGAATTAGGGATTTCAATTTCTTGAAATGAGGATAAAGAGGCAATTGTTTTAAATGTTCAAGATAAGATAACACAATTACTCGAATTATTTAATACTCAAATACTTGAAACAATTGCAGAAATTGAAGTTCAAAAAAAATTGAAAAAATCAAGGCTCAAACATAAAATTGAAAAAATAAGACAAAAATTACGAAAATCATTCTCAAAGAAACAAGTATTGAAAGAGGGTGAAATCTCTAAAAGAACTGCACTCAATTGTGCAACACTCCTTGAGTTGTCAAAACGAGATGAATTAGGGTTTCCTCCTATTTTTGCAAATCTTATTTTGAATCCGGATGAAACAAATTGATGAACTAGAATTCTTACTCTATGAATTCGCTCAGAAGACTCATGAAAAACAGATCTTCAGATTGAAAATCTTATAAAACAAACATTATCAGAGATTCCTCACTAGTCCTTTTTGACATATCCAACCATATTATCCTCGCCTTCTCCATATCTTCCTACCTTCTTGTAGTCTTGATCTGGTGGTGATGACATCTCAGCAAATAAGAGTTGAGCAATATCCATACCAGGACGAAGAATAATAGGAACTGAGTTCATATTCGCAAGTTCAAAAGTGATATTGAGATAATGTCCAGGATTGATGAGTCCAGCAGTATTATGTACTATGAGTCCGATGCGAGCCAGTGAGGATTTTCCTGAAAGCTGAATCAGGTATTTTTCTGATCCAAATTTCTCAACACTCGTTCAGAGAACAGTGACTCCTGGACGAAGAATGAGTCATTTTTCTGCAGTAACTGTGAGTTCTTCGTATTCAGGAAGAATATGATTTACAGGATCAATATTGGCAACAGAATGATCTTTTACAATCAAGAATTTGTTACCAAGCCTAATATCATAACTCGCTGGCTGCAAGCGAGAATCATCAAAATCACTGATTGATATGGTTCCATTATCTATAGCTACACGGATGTCACGATCGGAAAGGTACATATAATAAAATTAGATATAATAAGTATAGCCTATTTTTTTTGAATTTCAACTCACTATAAATAGTATTGTATAATTTATTTGTAATTCCAATTTTGGAATAAACAGTATGTTAATTAAGTATTTACAAAAAATGTAGATGATAGTGATGTAAAATCACAAAAGGTAAAAGAAATAACGCATTTTATTTGCCAAAATGTAAAAAAATTGATAGAATACATAAAAGATTACATCCAAATTATGGTTTTCACGAGCGAAGTTAAGAACTTCATCAAAAACACACTCATTCTCACTCTATTTTTTACGCTCGTCCTGCATCTTTCATGGTGATATATTGGACCTATGTTTGGAGTGAAGACAAATGCTGGAGCTAATGATCTGGCATTCCAACAAGTTGATATCAATTATCTTGGTGGAATCGCTACAGCAATGGGATTGCAAGTATGACAAAAAGAAAAACAAATCCAAATTGGTGGAGTGAATCTTGCATCTAATACCATATCTATAGCCGAAGTTCTCTCGAGTCCGAATGCCTGACAACAAAAACTGATTGGTAATAATATGTTCGCAGTATCAAGTTATGTCAATATATTATCTACAGATATTCCTAAACTACTCGATAATTCTGTAGATCGTAGTGCTACTCTCAGTGAACATATATCACTTCTCAAGAGTTACTATAATAAAACTATCGAAAGACTCACAGTGATCAATGAACAAATCACTGATCTGAGTGCAATCCTCGCAACTACTTCAAGTACTATCAATGAGTCGAAGGCACATATGCAATCTTCTTATAATGATTATGACTATAGTTGAGTAGATGATACGATAGATGATTATATCACAGCTAAAAATAGTGATACCAGAGCTCGTGTATACCTCATATATCTCGATAAATATAAGAAAAGCTACATTACACTCCAGGCTCGCAATCTCAAACTGATTAATACACTCGAAGACAACAAAGAAGCACTTATCAAAAGATCTACGGTAGTAATACCACAATCTGGCACTGAACTAATCAAGGCACTCAAACTCATACAAACTGAGGCTGAAGCCAATGCACAGAAAGCTCTCCAATAATTGGAGGCTTTTTTTCCAGAAAGACCACAATATTTGCAAAAAAATAGAAATTGTGGTCTAATAGCTCTATATTCATTATTGTATCGTTATGTCTCTGAAAAAAATTCTCACATATTCCCTGTTATGACTCACTGCAATAGGTGGATTTTTTGGTAATGTTGATATAGATACAAGTCTAGAAAATACTTCAGTGATATCTTTTTCTGTCGGCACAAATTCTACATATTCAGCAGATCCTGTTGACCCTTATGCAAATGAAACTGCTAAATTTGCAAGACAATGAAATCCTCCAACTAAAACTTCAGCCACCTCGCAAGCAACAATAGATATGTATAATAATGCTATAGTTGCTATCAATGGACTACTTGCTGTATTGTCAGCCCTAGTATCACCTATTATATTATTTGTTGGATGGCTCATGTCACCCGATTGGACTACTGGTGATTTATTCCAACTCAGAACACCAATGTACAAGTTATGGGTGACAGTATCTAATATTGTATACTTCATATACGCAATTCTCCTTATCATGATTGCTCTTGGAACCATGTTTGGTCAAGACAAATTCAGTTACAAGGTGATGTTACCAAAACTCGCACTAGGTATCCTCATGGTTCCTTTTACTTGGTGGTTTGTACAATGGACTATCTCTACAGCCAATGTAGTTACGGCTGCTGTGATGACTATCCCATCTGAGACAATTGGCGCTTGAGATTCTGCCTGGTTTGTAGATCCCTCTATACCAAAAAATATTACGGTAGATAATACATCAGGAACTGGGATGACTTCCAAAAAAATTACTTGTCCTACTGAGACAAAAAGTACGACAGATTGTATTTCTCCAAAAGATTTTCTTGAGAAAGCATGAGGCATGTATGGTCCCCTCGTAGTATACGGATACTCTATATTCAAATTTGAAGAAATAGCAGAACTTAAAAGTGCTGTTGATATAGCTAGTGCAGCAATACAAATTGTGCATACATCAATTGTGAGTGCTATCATGTTCTGTGTATTTGGAATACTCATCCTTGCGCTTGCAGTGATGCTACTCGTACGAGCTATCAAACTCTGGATGTATGCTATATTTGCTCCATTATTCACATTCAGGTTTGTTGCAGGATCGAACCTCATGGGATGAGATGATGATAGCTTCAGTATCAAGGAATTCGTTGGACTCGCATTTGTACCTGCTATAGTCTGACTCACTCTCTCATTTGGACTAATCATGATCAATGCAGTATCTTCAACTCATCAAGGAACACAACCTGCAAGTACAAAAAAATCGGAACCATGTAAATTAGAGACAACTGAATGATGTCCTATAGTGAATGTTATGTGAAGTGCCACAAATACAATAACTAGAAAGATTGTAAAAGTCAGCGATGATCCTGTTAAAAAAATCACTGAAACAACTTTCAAATATGGGGATATAAATTTTATATTCAAATGAAAGGCTACAAATCAATCAAATCAAGAAACAACAGCTAATGGTACTCTTGATTCTATTGGTGGAATGTTTGGGACACTTATCATTGATGTTATTGCACTCGTATTCATATGGATGGCATTCATGGCAGCGAAGAATGTGAGCAAAGCAATCAAAACAGCTATACAACCATTCGAAGAAATGGGTAACAAAATCTGAGGACTTGCCAAAAAAATGCCATCATATATGCCTCTTCCTGTGCCGGGTGGAAACATCAAGAATATGTGAAAGGTGGCAGATGGAATCTGATCTATTGCGGAATATAGATCAAATAAGAAGTTTGAAGAATCTGGAGTTGGTAAGTGGATAAAGGAACAAAGTAATCAAAACATGAATGCAGCTGATCTTACAAAGATAGAAAATGCACTGAAGAATAACCTCAGTAATCTTCCAAGTGCTCTTGCTGGTGCAAGTAAAGAATCATTTGATTCAAGTATCGTACCAAAAATTCTTGAAAATAAAGATCTACTTACTAGAGCAAGACTCGAACCTATCTATGGCGCTAAAGTGACTGATACGATTGAAGCAATTATTAAAGATGGAAAAATTGATGATGAGAAAAAGGCAATCCTACAAGCCTTGCTCAGTAAGGCATCAACTGATCCAAATATCACTAAACCTTTTGCAATAGAGGCCATTGAAAAACAAAAAAATAACCCGAAATGAA